>JBGMRM010000273.1:0-3785 GCA_048061415.1 Gammaproteobacteria bacterium
ACATAACGTTATATAGACTGCGGCTGTCTTTTACGATAATAGACTGCAGCTGTCTAAATCATTTGTCATTTGTTGTTTCATCCTCGCTAATACTATAACGCCAGGGACGCTTTCGCGATAGCGATTAACTAATGGAAAAGTGCAGGCTAAATTTAAATTACTACGGCACTCAGCCCATCGAATTGAAATGTATCTCAGGGAAAAAGGTAGAAAGCAGTGCCTTGCATCAAAGCTGCCTGATTTATAATATTTAAGCCGATAAATCGAAAAATAATAATTTACATATACCAGGCAAGTATCCAAACTGTCGGGATATACGGGGCTGTATTAACCGTTATCCCATCAATCGAAGCGGGTTAAATCATGATCAGAACCGGAGCAGAGTACAGGGCTTCCCTGCAGGATGGGCGCGAGGTCTATATCAGCGGCGAGCGGGTAAAGGACGTCACCACCCACCCGATGTTTAAACCACTGGTGGACATTCGCGCCCGCATTTACGATATGCAACACGACGCGGCTACGCGGGAGGTGATGACCTACGCCGATGACCAGGGTGAAAAGCATGCCATCGGCCTCAAATTACCGCGCAGTCAGCAGGACTGGCACGATAAGCGCGCCTCCACCGATGCGGTGTTCGACGATATCGAGGGCGTGGTGACGCGCGTTGGCGACGAAACCGTGGGCGAGATGTGGTCGCTGTACGATGGTCAGGAGGTGCTCAACGAAGTCGACCCGCAGTTCTCCGAGAACATCAGGCGCCACGTCGACAAGGTGCTCTATACAGACACCTTCCACGTATCGGCCAACACCGACCCCAAGGGCGATCGCTCGAAGTCCCCGGAGGAGCAGGACCCGGATATGCTGCTCCACGTGGTGAAGGAAACCGATGCCGGTATCGTCGTTCGTGGCGCCAAGTTTGAAACCGCGGCGGCCTACGCCAACCAGGCGTTCACCAAGCCGACCATCGCCAACTGGGCCGGTGGTGAAAAATATTCCGACTATGCGGTCGGGTTCATTTGCGGCCTGGCTTCGCCGGGCATCAAGATGATTTGCCGTACCGGTTTCGCCGGTCGGGCGCCGGTCGAAGATTATCCACTGGCGAACAAGTTCGACGAGATCGACGCGCTGGTGGTCTTCGATAACGTGCTCATTCCCTGGGAAGATGTGCTGTTTTACCGCCACACCCGGGCCGCCATGTTTATCCGTTCGACACTACACCGCTACTCGGCATTCGCATTCGTGCAGCGCAACCTGCGCGTCGCCGACCTGATGATCGGAGCGGCGTTGCTGAACGTGCGCCAGACCGGCCTCGACCGGCAACAGGCGGTACAGGAAAACCTGGCCAGACTGGCCTGCTACCGCGAAACCATTAATGCCCACCTGACCGCGGCGATAGCCACCGCGGAAGAAAGTCCCGGTGGGCTGCTGATGCCCAACCAGTCCCTGCTTTACGCGGGTCGCGTGCATGCCTGTTCGCGCATGTACGAAATGGTTGAAATCGCCCGCGAGCTGGGCGGTGGGCAGGTTTGCGTAACGCCCGATGCCGCCTGTTTCGAACACGAGGACACCAAACCGTGGATGGAAAAGTACTATACGATCAACAAGAACTGGGTGGCCGAGGACCGTCGCAAGTTGCTGGCCTTTAGCCGTGACCTGTTGAACTCCGACTACGCCGGACACCGCCTGACTTTCCAGGAATTTGCGCAATCGCCACGCTTTGCCCACCTCGCCGCGGTTTACCACAACTTTGACTGGGACGGCCCGGCTGAGATGGCGCGCGCAGCTGCCGGCATTAGCGACCGAGTTTTGCAAAAGTCGACCACAAGCGTGACCGGTCAGGGTGCGTTTCTGGGCACGACCGTGGCTGCGGTAAAAGCCTGAATGAGGATCTAGCCATGCCAACGCATAAGCGTATCCGCATGTTCAACACGAAGGATACCTATCCAGACCAGTCGCTCGATAATGATTTGTGCCAGGCGGTCGTCGCCGGTAATACGGTTTACCTGCGAGGGCAGGTGGGTACCGATTTCGAAGGCAGGCTGGTCGGCCCCGGCGACCCGCGCGCGCAGGCCGAGCAGGCGATGAAAAACGTGAAACAATTGCTCGAGGAAGCGGGCAGCGATTTAAGCCATATCGTCAAAACTACCACCTATATCACCGATCCGCGCTATCGTGAACCGGTCTACCAGGAGATAGGCAAGTGGCTCAGGGGCGTTTTCCCGATTTCGACCGGTATCATGGTCGCGGGCCTGGCTCAGCCCGAGTGGTTGATGGAAATCGACGTGATCGCGGTTATTCCGGAGTAACGATCGCTGCTTGCTTCCGACCCGATGCGCTTGATCCAGAAACAACCCGCTGTTTATCGGTGATCAGTGATTCCTGACCATCCGGAAGAGTTCGTCTTTCAGGTACAGGCGTTTTTTCTTCCTTTCGCCGAGGTATTCGTCCGAGCTGTTTTCGATGCCGGTTTCGATGCGTAGGACTTCGTGATCAATTTCATGGTATTCGTCAAATAAGCGGGCGAAATGGAGGTTGCTCGACTTTAGATGGCGAATGGCGTCACGGTACTCTGGAAATTCATGCACCAAATCGTGTTTTTCATTCAACATATTTCCGGCCCGTTACCGATTTTCGAGTTTATCTGCGCAATCCACGCAGAGTGAGCTAAAGGGCAGTAGTTCGAGACGGGCAGGTGGAATGTCATCCCCACAGGCGCTACAGTGGAAATACTCGCCTGCCTCGATTCTTTTCAGTGCTGTGTTTATCATCGCCAGTTCCCGTGCGGCGGTGTTTCCGAGAGATTCGAGCACCTCATCGTTTTCACGTTCGGTTGCCTGCTCAGCCCAGTCTGAAGACATGCCCTCGTGCCTGATGTTCTTGTCGATAGCATTAATTCGTTGGGTGAGCTTTCGTTTCCGTGCACTCAGTTCTTTTTTGAATTGTGCCTCGTTTTGCATATTTGCACTCGATACGAGCGATTCGGATCGACCAGGGCGGAAGGCCGTCCTGATCTACTGCGCCGCTGTTTCATTTATCCGTTATTCGCTGGCGAGAAAAATAGCTAATAATAGAAGCAATAATGTAACCCCCTGCATACCAACCCTGGCATACATTAACTCGGTTGAATGCTTCCGGTCGAACTCACCACCATGGACCATTGACAGGATGCCAGTGAAAAGCACGGCAATGGTTAACAACAGGGCACCTATGATTACCACTGACAGAATATTCATATCTCATTCCTGTTTTTCTATTCACAGGCAATAATAATGGAGAGATTGAATTGATTATTGATATAGATCATATTGGCATAGAAATATTGGCTCAAAGATTGCCCTGGAGCACGCTAATTTCGGGCAATTTTCCCGAAATTCGGGGTCAGATCACAGATTTCGCTAATATTAGCAAGAATTGAGTTCTGACCCCGGTTAGTATGGAATGGCTGAAAAATGCTTAACTCAGGCGGGTTAAATGAAACATTCAACCAAAGCGGCCCTGCTATCGGCCCTGGGATACCCTGGGGCGGGGCATTTATATTTAAAACATTATATTTCCGGCGCGCTGTTGGCTGGTGCTGCATCAGTATCACTCTATTTGATCGTCGTTAATTTGGTAGCGCAGGCCCAGCAAATAGTCGACAAAATCTTCAGTGGTGAAGTCGGCCTGGATATCGCAGCCATTACCGAAGCAGTATCCAGGCAATCGGGCGGCGATCAATCTCAATTGCTTAATATTGCCTGGACTGTGTTAATCGTTAGCTGGCTAGTTGCTACAGTCGACGCTTA
>JBGMRM010000274.1:0-3770 GCA_048061415.1 Gammaproteobacteria bacterium
GAAGGTGATTATGCAGGATATCGGTGAGGGCCAGGTACAACAGGGGCTCGATACCATAGGCACCAGTCTGGATCGCATGATCAAGAAGGAGAAAATTAGCGAATCCGACAAGCAACAGACATTGGCGAACATCGAAACGGCGACGGCCCTGGAGGCGCTCGCCGGAGTGGATATCGTGATCGAGGCCGCGACCGAAAACGAAGCGCTCAAGCTGGGTATCTTCGAGCAGCTCGATCAAATTTGCAAAGCCGATGCGATACTCGCCAGCAACACTTCCTCTATTTCCCTGACCCGCATAGCCGGGGCGACGCAACGCGCCGGCCAGGTCATCGGAATGCATTTCATGAACCCGGTGCCGATGATGGCGCTGGTGGAAGTCATTCGCGCACTGCAGACCGACGACGCTACTTATCGGCAGGTGCATGAATTGAGCGAATACATCGGCAAGGTTCCGGTAGAGGCAAATGACAGCCCCGGTTTCGTCGCTAACCGCATTTTGATTCCGATGATCAACGAGGCGGTTTACGCGCTCTACGAAGGTGTCGCCAGTGCCGAGGCAATAGACGAGGTGATGAAGCTCGGTATGGCCCACCCGATGGGGCCGCTCACGCTGGCCGATTTGATTGGACTCGATACCTGCCTGTCGGTAATCCGGGTTTTACACGAGGGATTTGGCGACTCCAAGTATCGGCCCTGCCCGTTGCTGCAGCAAATGGTCGACGCGGGTTATCTGGGCAGGAAAAGCGGAAGGGGATTCTACCGGTACGACTAGCCGGGCAATCATTATTTAAAAAAACACTGTTTGAGTGAATCGAATTGACCCAAGATCGATCTTTTTTGCTTGCGCTTAATAACTTAACAGGCAAAATCTAGTCTAAAAAATTCGGTCGTCGGAAGAAAATAGTATTTATGCCCGATTACCAATAGGCGCATTATATATTGGGGGCATGTAAACCCCGGCTAAAAATAGTCGGCAATAATAACCGTAAATATAATAACTAGCACAAATTTGGCGAATATAACTTATGAATGATGCGCTAACCGAAACCAGCCTCGACACCTTTCCGAAGTTGATGCTGAGAAATGCCGTTCGGTTCGCGGATGTCCCATCGATTCGTGAGAAGGAATTTGGAA
The DNA here is from genome assembly GCA_048061415.1 of Gammaproteobacteria bacterium. GTDB lineage: Bacteria > Pseudomonadota > Gammaproteobacteria. Next base: position 1,135 of record JBGMRM010000274.1, read on the forward strand.
TCTGGCAAACCTGGACCTGGGCCGAAGCCGCCGAGGAAATTAAAGCCCTGGCTAACGGTCTCGCCGCACATGGATTTACCCGTGGAGACAAGTTGTTCATCATCGGTGGTAACCGTCCGAGACTCTACTGGGCGATGTGCGCCGCACAGTGTCTGGGCGGTATACCCGTCCCTACTTATCAGGATGCGGTGGTCGAAGAGCTGATCTACGTGGTCGACCACTCGGAAGTAAAATTCGCGCTCGCCGAAGATCAGGAACAGGTAGACAAGCTCCTGCAGGTAAACGAGGTGGACCGCAGCATCGAAAAAATCATTTACGACGACTCGCGTGGCCTGCGTGACTACAACCCGGAGCACATTTTTTCATTCGAGAGCATTCGCGCGAGCGGTGCGGAATTCGCGGCCAAATCTCCAGGTTTTTTTGATGAGCAGGTCGCACTGGGCAGTGGCGACGATGTCGCTGTGCTGCTGTATACCTCCGGCACCACCGGTCGGCCAAAAGGCGTGGTTCTGACCCATGCCAGTTTGATTTTTGGTTCGGAGCGGGTAGCAGTGCTGGAGTCATTAACCGAAAAAGATTCGGTAATCGCCTATTTACCGATGGCGTGGGTGGTCGATCACTTTCTCTGTTACACGCTGGCCTATTGCGCTGGGTATTGCGTTTGCTGCCCGGAAAGCCCAGACACCCTGCTGCAGGATAAAAAGGAAATTGGCCCGAGTTTCCACTTTACCTCGCCACGCGTACTGGAAGGCCAACGCACCGATATCCTCACGCGCATGGAGGATGCGGCGGGAATCAAACGAAAGTTGTTCAACTATTTCATCGACCACGCCAGCCGTGTTGGTATCGATATTCAGACTGGAAAAAAAGTCAGCTTCGTCGACCGGCTGCTTTATTTTCTCGGAGATATCTATGCCTACGGACCCTTGCGCAACAATCTTGGGTATACCAGGACGCGTATAACCTGGACTGCCGGTGAAGCGATCGGCCCCGATATGTTCGACTTTTATCGCTCGATCGGAATAAACTTGAAGCAGGTTTACGGCCAGACCGAGGCCGGGCCTTTCCTCACCGCGCAACAAAACGACGCGGTTCGCTCCGATACCGTTGGCGTACCGCTGGCCGATGTCGAGGTAAAAATCGACGAGCACGGCGAAGTGATATTCCGTAGCCCGGGCGCTTTTAGCGAATACTACAAAAACCCGGACGCCACCCGGAAATCAAAGAATGCCGATGGCTGGATTCTCACCGGGGATGCCGGCATATTCGATCATGAGGGCCAGTTGAAAATTATCGACCGTATCAAAGACGTTGGAAGCATGAACGATGGCTCGCTGTTTGCGCCGAAATTCATCGAAAATAAACTCAAATTTTTTGCCCATATTCTCGAAGTCGTGACCTTTGGTGACCAGCGCGAGCGGGTAACTGCGATGATCAACATCGATCTGGTAGCTGTAGGCAACTGGGCCGAACGACGCAACATCGCCTATGCCAGTTATCAGGACCTGGCTTCTCGCCCGGAAGTCTATTCGATGGTGCAGGAGAGTATCGAACAGGTGAACATGGATTTGTCACGCGATGAATCGCTAGCCAATTCACAAATCACGCGATTCGTGATTTTACACAAGGAACTCGACGCCGACGATGGGGAATTGACCCGCACTCGCAAGGTTCGACGCAGCATTATTCATGAGCGCTACAAAGACCTGATTGAAGCCCTGTACAATCCAGAACTCAGTCGCATAAAAGTTGAAACCGATGTCATTTTTGAAGACGGGCGCAAGGGCATGATCGCCGGCGATCTCGAAATTCGTGATACTAAAACTTTTCAGACCGCGCAGGAAACGGGTTAATTCCTGCTACCGATGACAACAAACGGCTTAAGCAGTGAAGTGTTGCTCAAGGTCGAAGACGTGAGCCTGACCTTCGGTGGCGTGAAGGCGCTCGATGGCGTCAACTTCGATACCCGAAAAGGGGAAATTCGTGCAATTATTGGCCCAAACGGGGCGGGCAAAAGCTCGATGCTAAATGTGATCAATGGCTTTTATCATCCACAACAGGGCACGATCACCTATAAAGGCCAGGCGCGAAAGCAGATGCGCCCATACGAAGCCGCAAGCCAGGGAATTGCCCGCACGTTTCAAAACATAGCACTGTTCAAGGGTATGAGTACGCTCGATAACATCATGACCGGGCGCAATCTGAAGATGAAAACCAATTTATTCTGGCAGGCGTTGCATATCGGTCCTGCGCGAGCCGAAGAGCTGAAAAACCGTGAGGCTGCAGAAGGCATCATCGATTTTCTCGACATCCAGGCAATACGCAAGAAGCCGGTGGGCAAGCTGCCTTATGGTTTGCAAAAACGAGTCGAACTGGGGCGAGCGCTGGCCGCGGAGCCTGACCTGCTATTGCTCGACGAACCCATGGCGGGGATGAATAGCGAGGAAAAGGAAGATATGTCGCGTTTCATCATCGACGTCAACACGGAGTTTGGCACCACCATTATTTTGATCGAACACGACATGAGCGTGGTCATGGATTTGTCGGATCGCGTCGTGGTGCTCGACTACGGCCATCAGCTGGCCGATGGCTTGTCAAACGAAATTCGCGCTAATAAGGTAGTAATCGTGGCGTAT
>JBGMRM010000275.1:0-3767 GCA_048061415.1 Gammaproteobacteria bacterium
AGCAACACCGGGATAACGATAATAGCGAGCATCGGCCAGGGACCAAACCGGCCGGCCTTCCAACGATCGCCCAGCAATTGGCAATAGTTAGTAATCCATCGATCGGATCGGTAAGCCAGCAAATCGGGAAAGATTCGGTCCAGCACCAAAGCGATGATTAAACTAATGGTTAGCATTAAGGAGCCTCAATCAATTGATGCAAGTGTGTCCAGTCGAAAGCCGACCCTGGATCGGTCTTCCTGCCGGGCGCTATATCGCTGTGGCCACAAATTGCATCGCTGTCTATATCCGCGTACCGTGACCTGAGACTGGTGACCAACTTGCTCAATTGACGATATTGCGCCTCGGTGTAATTCTGGTCGTCGGTGCCCTCGAGTTCGATACCGATCGAAAAATCGTTACAGGCCTGCTCGCCACGCCAAAACGACTCTCCAGCATGCCAGGCGCGGTCGAGAAAGGAAACAAACTGAATAATGTTTCCATCCCGCTCGATCAGGCAATGCGCCGACACTCGTAAATCGCAAATGGTGGAAAAATATTCATATGCCTCGGCATCGAGTGCATTGCAAAAAAACTTTTGTATGTAGCCACCGCCAAACTCTGCCGGCGGCAAACTGATACCATGTACGACGATCAGTTTGATTTTGGCATTACCAGGCCTCGCATCGTAATTGGGCGAGCGTATCGCCTCGACCGATCGCAACCAGCCGGTATCATCAATTGTCAGCTCGCTCATGCAGACGTTGTTAACTATTTGCACCAATAAAATACCACCACAACGGCACGATAAAATATCTATTATAAACCTGCAAGAATTCATTTTCCCGTGCCTGAACAACCCCACTGTATTCTATTTTGGCGGGCCGGACCCGATCTTGATTGGTAAAGGTTAAACCGGCTGATATATACTCGCGGGTAAACAGTATCATTTAGGGAGCCTCTGAATAATTCGTCCGTGAATTCCCAGAGGTCGACAAACGAAAAGTGTCATTTTCATTTGTCTCACAAAATCATTGCCTTGGCGGCATTGATTTTGGCAGCACATCCATGTACTGCCGGAAGGTCTGAATAAATCAGACCTTCCTTAGATTTCGAACCCTGCTGTTGCATACCTGTCTACGTTGAACGTCTGTCTAAAAATAACCGGGAGAATAGCGTGGATACAGAAGCACTGAGGGAAATTCAAGCACCCTTAAAACAACAATATAAAGAAAATCCAGAATCGGCGTCGATTACCCTGAGCGCCAAATCTCGAATCGGTGAGGGAATTACCTGCAAAGTCGAAACGGGGAAAACGCTCGTTGAAGCGGGACTTCATCCGGCCACCGGCGGGAACGGGCTTTCGGTTTGTTCCGGGGACATGTTGCTCGAAGCTCTAGTCGCCTGCGCGGGTGTCACACTGGGTGCGGTCGCAACATCTATTGGCGTCGAATTACGCGACGCAACTGTCAGCGCCGAAGGCGACCTGGATTTTCGCGGCACCCTTGCAGTAGCGAAAGACGCCCCTGTTGGGTTCAAGGCAATCCGCCTGAAATTTGACCTGGACAGCGACGCCGACGAAGAGCAACTGGCATCGTTAATTAAGCTCACTGAACGCTACTGCGTTGTTTACCAGACCCTTGCCTGTAAACCCGACATTGCGATATCCTATGGTAATTGAGCCTGCCTGCTAATCAGGCTATCTGATATGGCGTACAGTCGCTAAAAACACGCGCCTATAGCCCACAACTGTTATTATGCTGGCTGGGTATTTTTTACTGCCATGTAAAACAAATGGACACATCGACATTCTTCCTGCTCGCTGCCGATGCGGTCTTATTGCTGCATGTTTTTTTTATCTTTTTTATCGTAATTGGCCTCGTATTGATACTCGTCGGTAAGCTCCGTCGATGGTGCTGGGTACGAAACCCCTGGTTTCGGGTCACGCATCTGCTGGCCATTGGTGTGGTAGTGATTCAATCGTGGTTCGGCGTTCTGTGCCCACTTACCAGCTTCGAAAATGCGCTCCGCCTGCGGGCTTCCGATACCGTATACAGCGGAACCTTCATATCGCACTGGTTAGAAACTCTGTTGTATTACCAGGCGCCACCCTGGGTTTTCATAGTTAGTTATACCGTATTTGGGGCCGTGGTGATCGGCAGCTGGTACTGGGTGAGCCCGCGTCGTTTCAATAGGATTAAAACCGGATAGCGCCGGGTTATATACTCGGTTCTCCAAACGTTTCGTAAAAGCGGTTGAGGTCGTCTACCGTACCGCAGACGTAAAGCTCATCTCCTTTGGCAATAACCAGCGACGGCGGAAGGTCCATGACCACTTCCCCGGCGTGCTCGATTGCAATTATGGCACACCGGGTTTGTTCGCGAATTCCCGGGTCCATTGGGCGGCGACCGACCAGTCTGCCGGCGGTGCGCTTGACCAGCTTGATATGGGCCTGCTGAGAAACCATCTCGCCGAGGATATGATGTGCAAGCAACTGTCCGGCCACCCGACTCACCGAAAGCGCGGAGTCAGCCCCGGCCTGCTGAATGCGCGCAACATTATCTTCCAGCGCCACGCAGGCGATGATCGGCACATCGGGAGCATAATCTCGCACCACGGTAGCAGCGAGGAGTGTGGCGCTGTCATTTTCACAGGCGAGTACTACCACACGGGCAGCGGTCACCTCAGCACGTTCCAGGACCCCCGTTTCGATCACGTCGCCGACCACATCCACTTCTGGCCGCTTTGTTTTGTCGATCACACACACTTCTTCTTCGGCATCTTTGAGCATTTCGACCAGCTTGCTACCGACATCGCCAAAGCCTGCTACCACGATCCTTCCTTCCTTTGTGATCGGACGGGCTATCTCGCTGAGCCGTTTGATGCTATCGGGACTACCGGCGGCTACCAGAATCATTCCGGGTTTTAGCGCTTGCTCGGCCGCTGGTGCAGCATGGAGCGCATGGTCGACCCACTGCCCGACGATGTGTACCCCGGTATCGGTCAGGATTCCAGAATTCTCGAGCGTCTTGTGTGCGAAGGGGCTTTTGTCGTGAACCCGAATCTCGACCACTTCGAGCAGATTCCCAAGCGGTTGCACACCGGTAATTCTCGGCCCTATCCTGGCACTGGCGCGCACCGCAACAGCGGCCGCAAGTATATGATTCGGGGTGAAAGCCGTGGTCGCACCGGCAAGCTGCAGCGCCGCGCGACGATTTGGGTTATCGACCAGCGCGACGATAGGTCCTCCAAACCCCAGCTCCCGTGCACTCACCGCAAGCAGGGCGTTGTATTCGTCATCGCCGTTGGCTACCAACGCGCGTGCTTTATTCAGCGCCTTCAGATCGAGATCGCCTCCGGCCAACGAAGCGTTAACGACCTTGACACTGCGGGCCTGCAAGCGCCGCGCCACTATCTCGTCTTCTTCGATCACGACCATTGGCACCCCGCGACTATCGAGTTCTGCCATCAGGGAGGCAACCTCCGGACCGTATCCATAGATCGCGACTGCGTCCTCCATGTCGGGCAATTCATGCAGGAGCTGCCCTTCGTAACGTTCTTCGACCAACGGCTCGCTAAACTTGTCGATCTGGACGACCCCACGGGTTGCATCTACCTGATGCGCTGCCTTACCCTGAAGCAAAACGGCGCACCCCTTCAAAGCGAACGGGGTAAACAGGTTCAGCAGGAACGCGGTGAAAACCAGCACCGTAAAAGCGGACTGGTCGATCGCCCCCTGAGCCAGGGCCAAAGAAGCGAGAATGAAGGCGATCTCGGCGCGCCCACAC
>JBGMRM010000276.1:0-3764 GCA_048061415.1 Gammaproteobacteria bacterium
TGATTTTTTTTGCGAACAACTACTGCGTAACGGCACCACCACCAGCGCGGTGTTTGCGACCATTCATCCTGAATCGGTCGACGCCATATTCAGCGCGGCGCGACAGCGTGATATGTGCCTGATCGCGGGCAAGGTAATGATGGACCGAAACGCCCCGGAGTATCTGTGCGATACGGCCGAGTCGAGTTACACCCAAAGTGCCGAGTTGATCGAACGTTGGCACCACAGGGGTCGTGCGTACTACGCGGTGACCCCCCGGTTCGCCCCCACATCGAGCGAACAACAACTCGAAGCAGCCGGGCAATTGTTGAAAGATTTTCCCGGTCTCTACCTGCAATCGCACGTCGCGGAAAACCATGCCGAAGTCGCATGGGTGGCAAAACTATTCCCGCATCGGCGCAGTTATCTCGACGTATACGATCATTACGGCCTGCTGGGTAAGCGGGCCGTATACGGGCATTGCATTCATCTGGACGATATCGACCGCGAGCGTATGGCCGAAAGTGGTGCCGCGATCGCTTTTTGCCCGACTTCAAACTTATTTCTGGGCAGCGGGCTGTTTAGCGTAGAAGACGCGAGCCGGAAGGATATCAGGATTGGTGTGGCCACCGATGTCGGTGGCGGCACCAGTTTTAGCATGCTACAAACCCTCAACGAAGCCTACAAGGTGAGCCAGATGGCCGGGCAAAACCTGACCTCGGTGAAAGCATTTTATCTTGCGACACTGGGCGGCGCGAAATCCCTTTACCTGGATGCCCAGCTCGGCAATTTCGAAGTGGGCAAGCAGGCCGATTTCGTGGTGCTGGATTTGCAGGCAACGCCGATTATGGAACGCCGCATGGCGCGTGCCGATTCGATTGAAGACCAGTTGTTCGCGTTGATGATGCTCGGCGATGACCGCAGTGTGCATGCGACCCATATCATGGGGCGGCGTCAGTACCAGGCTGGCGCCTGAAAAATGCCGACCCTGTTCCTCAAACACGCGCAGGTGCTGGTCACCATGGACCAACAACGCCGGGAAATAACTGACGGAGCATTAATCACCGAGGGGCGTGCGATTGCCTTTGTCGGTAATACCGAAGAGGCCGGGCGCTACCTGCAGGAACATGCCCTGAAACCCGATCGGGTGATCGATGCGAGTGGCACGGTGGTGATACCGGGGCTGGTGAATTGCCATCATCATCTGTACCAGACGCTGACCCGTAGTATCGGTACCGCCGAGGGGCTCTCATTATTCGACTGGCTCACGACGCTATATCCGATCTGGGGCCAGATGGACGCCGAGTCGATCTATGTGAGCGCCAAACTCGGCCTCGTCGAACTATTGCTCTCGGGGGCGACGACGGTGGCAGACCACCTGTACCTGTTCCCGAACGATTCGACGCTCGACGATGAAATACGCGCCGCGCAGGAACTGGGCGTTCGATTTCATCCGACCCGCGGCAGCATGAGCCTGGGACAAAGCCAGGGTGGTTTACCGCCCGACGATGCCTGCGAAGCCGAAGACGATATTCTGGCCGACTGCCAACGCGTGATCGAGAAATACCACGACCCAGAACCCTTTTCGATGTTGCGCATCGGTCTCGCACCCTGTTCTCCATTTAGCGTCACCGCGGACCTGATGAAGAAGACCGCGGAACTCGCACGCAGCTATCCGGGGGTACGCCTGCATACCCACCTGGCCGAAACCATCGATGAAAATCGTTTCTGCCAGCAGCAGTTCGGCATGCAACCCCTCGAATATATGCAAAGCCTGGGGTGGACCGGCGACGATGTCTGGTTTGCGCATATGGTGCATCAGGATCGCGACGAAATCGCAACCCTGGCCGAAACCCGAACCGGTGTGTGCCATTGCCCCAGTAGCAACATGATTCTGGCGTCGGGCATCGCGCCGATTCGTGACATGTGCGATGCCGACGTTCGCGTCGGCCTCGGGGTTGACGGATCGGCCAGTAACGATGGTAACCATCTGCTCGGCGAAGCCCGGCAGGCGATGCTGTTGCAACGGGTTGGCTGGCCTGGATTCGAGTCGAGCGCCGGCCGCTTTTCCGCGCGCGAAGCGCTCGAACTGGCGACCCTGGGTGGCGCATCGGTGCTTGGCCGCGACGATATCGGCAGTCTCGAAGCGGGCAAGGCGGCAGACCTGGTCGCGTTTCGAGTTGACGATCTCACTCACGCCGGTGGTATGAGCGATCCGGTTGCCTCCTTGCTGACCTGTGCGCCGGGCCAGACCTGGTTGTCGATTATCAATGGTCGGGTGATTGTAGATAATGGCCAGGTACCGGGGCTGGACCTGGATAGCCTGGTGGTCAGGCACAACGAATTATCGCGGCGGCTGCTGCAAAAAACGGCTGTCCCGTAACATTAAATATTAAGGTATTATTAGAGTATGACAAATGACATTCCCGATTTTGTAAGCGACTGGATCAATCTTGCAGAGCAGCGCCTGGGTGCAAAACCCATCTATTGCACCGACGATTTTTTTGCCGAGTGCAGTCGCATGCTGGAACCGCAGGCTCCGGTTTTTATCGATGGCAAGTTCGACGATAATGGCAAGTGGATGGATGGCTGGGAGACGCGTCGACGCCGTAACGGTGGTTACGATTATGCTATCGTACAACTCGGATTAGCCGGGACCATCAAGGGGGTCGATATCGACACCACGCATTTCACCGGCAACTACCCCCCGGCCGCATCGCTCGACGCCTGCAGCAGCACGGGTGTTCCCGACGACAAAACGACCTGGGTCAACCTGATCCCATCGGTAAGCCTCAAAGGCGACAGTCACCACTACTTCGAAATTGGTGAAAGCCAGAGCTTCACCCATGTACGCCTGAATATTTACCCGGATGGTGGTGTCGCACGGCTTAGAGTTTATGGGCAGGTGCGATGCGACTGGTCGCAGCAGGATAAAAATGAAGTGATAGACCTGGCGGCGAGCGAGAACGGTGCGCGCGCCATCGCCTGGAACGACGCCCATTTCGGGTCTGCCGCCAATCTGCTGGCGCCTGGGCGAGGCGCCAATATGGGCGACGGCTGGGAAACGCGGCGCCGTCGGGAACCCGGCAACGACTGGTGTATTATCGAACTGGGTCATGTCGGGGTCATCGAGCAGGTCATAGTCGATACCGCGCATTTCAAGGGCAACTATCCAGATCGTTGCTCGCTACAGGCGGCGCTGGTCGAAGGTGGCACCACCGATTCGATTATTACGCAAAGTATGTTCTGGCCCGAGCTTTTACCCGCCAGCAAACTGGAAATGGACAATGTGCACGAATTCGCTGACACGATACAGGCGATCGGTACGGTTAGCCACGTGCGCCTGAACCTGTTTCCCGACGGCGGTGTTAGCCGTCTGCGACTGTTTGGCAAGATAAGCTGAGGAATATTATGGGCGCGGAAAAACTGGCAGTCATACCCTTAACGCGAGATGCGTTTGCCCCCTATGGCGATGTGGTCGAGAGCGAAGGACGTGATTCGTATCTTATCAACAATGGCATGGCCGAACGATTTCATGCGCTCGCGCGGGTCGAAACAAAAGGGGATAATGCCTGCCCGGTAATCAGCCTGGTGAAAAGCAAAAAATTCGAGTTGCCGCGCAGCGTGGATCATGTGGAATATCATCCACAGGGTAGCCAGGCTTTTCTACCACTCGATCAAACCCCGTTTGTCGTTGTAGTCGCCAAAGCCGGTGATGCACCGACACCCGATCAACTACAGGCATTCGTTACCAATGGTCGGCAGGGCATCAATTATCACGCGGG
>JBGMRM010000277.1:0-3763 GCA_048061415.1 Gammaproteobacteria bacterium
GCACAGGCCTGGGCCGAGTGCCTCGGTGGCCTGGTGTATGTCAATGCGATCAAACCGGGCGCGCCGGCGATACTCGGTACCTGGCCGTTTGTATCGGATCTGCGTACCGGTGCGATGAGCGGTGGCTCGCCGGAACAGGCAATCCTGTCGTCGGCCTGCGCGCAGATGGGCAATTTCTATAACCTGCCGACCGGCACTGCCTGCGGCATGTCCGATTCGAAATTTCCGGATTTCCAGGGCGGCGCCGAACGCGCCTACACCACCGCCTGCGCAGCAGCTTCCGGCGCCAATATAATCTACGAGGCTGCGGGCATGTACGCGAGCCTGTTGGGGGCCTGCCCCGAGTCGCTATTGATCGACAACGATATACTCGGTGCGGCGCTACGCATCACCCGTGGCATCGAAGTCAACGAAGATACGCTGAGCTTCGAAGTATTAAAGGATGTATGCCTGGGTAATAAGGGCCACTATCTCGGAGCTGCACAGACGCTCGAAGTGATGCAAACCGAATATATCTACCCTGAATTTGGCGACCGCCTGAGCCCCAACGAATGGGCCGAACAAAACAAACCGGTGATACTGGAAAAGGCCATCGCGAGAAGAAAAGAAATATTAAGCTCTTACTTCCCGAGCCATATCAGCGATGAGATCGACCTGCAGGTGCGCGCACAGTTTCCGATATTTTTGCCGCGTGAAGCCTACGGGCGCAGCAGTTAATCAAACAAGGGGTGAAGCCATGAAAAGTCACGCCAGGGTCGTCATCATCGGTGGAGGGTCGCTCGGGGTCAACCTGCTCTATCACCTGAGCAAGGAAGGCTGGACCGACATCGCGCTGGTCGAGAAAGGCGAACTCACCAGCGGTTCTACCTGGCATGCGGCCGGTTTGTGTTCCAATTTCATCGGCAATATGACCGTGTCGCAAATTCACAATTATACCATCAGGCTGTACAACGAAATTCTGCCGCAGGAAACCGGCCAGACGTCGAGCTTTCACCAGACCGGCAGTATCCGCGTCGGTTATAGCGAGGTCGAAGAAGCATGGTTCCGCAACCTGGAGAGCCGCGCCAAAAGCGTCGGCTTCGAATTCAATATCATCGGCAAGGAGGAAGCGCGCGAGCGCAACCCATTCATGAATTTCGACAGGGCGCGCGTGATCGTCAGCACACCGGACGATGGCCATGTCGACCCGACTTCGGTGGTGATGCCGTTGTCTAAACTCGCACGCGAGCGTGGCGCCGAAGTGAATCGATTCACCCGTGTCACCGCTATCAATTGCCTGCCATCGGGCGAATGGGAAGTGGTGACCGACAAGGGCACTATCATCGCCGAGCACGTGGTTAATGCGGCTGGTTGCTTCGCGCGCGAAGTCGGCGCCATGGCCGGCGTGCAGGTGCCGTTGATTAACCTCGAACATCAATACCTGGTGACCGAAACCCACCCGGATATCGAAGCCCTGGGCTGGGAATTACCGGTTTGCCGCGACTCTTACAGCTCGGCCTATATTCGCCAGGAAGGCCTCGGATTCCTGGTCGGTCCCTATGAAATGTGGGGCTCCAAACCCTGGGCTCTGGGCGGCATGGACTGGGGTTTCGACCGTGAACTGTTCGAACCCGATGTCGACCGGCTGATGCCATTTTTGCAGCGCTGCTTCGAACTGGTTCCCAGATTCGAAGAAGTCGGGGTAAAAACTATCGTCAACGGTCCGATCACGCATACCCCGGACGATAACATCCTCGCTGGCCCACAGGCCGGTTTGCGTAACTTCTGGAACCTCTGCGGTGCGAGCATCGGTATCGCCCAGGGCGGTATCGGCAAGTACATGGCGCAATGGATGATGCATGGCCAGACCGAAATCAATATGGCGCCGCTGGACAGCCGCCGCTTTGGTGACTGGGCGGATAAAAAATACTGCACCATCAAGGCGATCGAATCCTACGAAGTGATGTACTCGGTTGCCGCGCCGAACGATAACCGGCCCCATGGACGCCCGATGCGCACCAGCCCGCTGTACGCGCGCCTGCTCGAAAAAGGCTGCATCCACGGGGCGGTCCAGGGCTATGAAAAAGCGCTGTGGTTCGCGACCGACAGTGTTCGCCGCGAGAGCCCGAGCTGGGCGCACAGCGAGGCGCATGAGGTGGTCGGTGAAGAGTGCCGCGCGGTACGCGATGCGGCGGGTATCATCGACCTATCGGGTTCGTCCAAATATGAAATCACCGGCAAGGACGCCTGCGCATTTCTGGATCGCCTTTCCTGTAATAAATTACCCTCGAAGGATGGCCGTATTGGTCTGAGCCTGTTTCACTCGCCTAAGGGCGGTATCATGTGCGAAATGTCGATTACCCGCCTCGCAGAAGATCATTTTTACCTGGTCTCGGCGATCGGCTCGGAGCATAAAGACCTGCACTGGATGCAACAGCATGCCGATGATTATGAAGTCGAAATCAATAACCTCACCGACAATATCGGCTCGATGTTGCTGACCGGCCCGCACGCGCGCGAAATCCTGCAACAGATGACCGAGGAAGACCTGTCGGATAGCGCCTTCCCCTGGTTGCACGCCCGTGAAGTCAAGATCGACAGCGCCAGTGTTCGTGTGATTCGGGTTTCCTACGCGGGTGAACTCGGCTACGAGTTGCATATGCCCTGTTACCAGTTATTGTCTATTTACGACTCGATTTGCCGCATCGGTGAGGACTATAGCCTTCGAAACTTTGGCGGCTATGCGTTCAATTCGATGCGCATGGAAAAAATGTACCGCGCCTACGGCAACGAATTCACCGAAGAAATCAGTGGGCTCGAAGCGGGTATGGATCGCTTCATCGACACCAGCCGCGACTTTATCGGCTGCGAAAACCTGAAACAGCGGGCCGCCGGCGGCTTTGATATCCAGCTCGCGTACCTGCTGTTCGACGACGATATTCCCTGCGAATGCTACGGCAACGAGGCGGTATACCATAACGGTGACCTGATCGGCCTGACCACCAGCGGCGCTTTCGGCCACCGCATCGGCAAGAGCCTGGCTTTTGCCTATTTAAAGCCGGAATGGATCGCCCAGGGTCTGGAAGTGACCATCGATACCTCGATCGGCACACGCGCAGCACACACAGAAATGGAAGCTGCCTACGATCCGGCAAATGAAAAGCTGCGCAGTTGAATTCATGCAGCAGCTATCACCATGCCTGTCCACTCAACCACCGTCATACCGCCTTCCGAGCCGGTACCTATTGATCTGAGGAGTACACAATGAATACTGTTAGTTTTATCCACATGGAAGACGGTACGCGCGAGGATTACGAATTGCTCGACCGCCTCGAAGCAGAATACCGAGAAGGACTCGCCGAGCGTTTACTCAATGCGATGCGACAGCTTGAGCATAGCTTTTCCGGTTATAAGACGAGCCGCCTCGAACACTGTCTGCAGGGCGCGACCCGGGCACACCGCGCCGGGGAGTCCGAGGAAATGATCATCGCAGTGTTACTGCACGATATCGGCGATGGTCTCGCGCCTTATTCGCACAGTGAGATGGCGGCCGCCATTCTGAGACCCTTTGTTGGCGAAAAAATCTACTGGATCGTGAAACACCACGGCCTGTTTCAAATGTATTACTACGCGCACCACTGCGGCGGAGACCGCAATGTGCGAGACCAGTTCAAACGACACCAGTGGTACCAGGACGCGGTTGATTTCTGCCATAATTACGACCAGAATTGCTTCGACCCGGGTTACGACTCGGAACCGCTGGAGTTTTTCGAACCAATGCTGC
>JBGMRM010000278.1:0-1509 GCA_048061415.1 Gammaproteobacteria bacterium
CTGCCGGGAACGCCGGAATCGATGCCGCCGAATTCAGAGCCCTCGTCGCCGGCTGGAAAATTAACGGCTGCGAACAATTGCAGGTTTTGTTGCAAATCGTACAGGCTGAACAGTTGCAGCAGACTGGAGTCGTCGTCCAGGTTGACGAACAGGCTCGAGGTTAAGCGCCACAGCGGCGTTAACTCGATCGTCGCCGAGGCCGCCAAATAATGCCGCCCAAGGGTGAACAGCTCGCCACGTTGCAGGCGCGCCACTAATTCCGGCTGCCCGGCTAATTTCGCCGGGCTATAATCGCCGTCGGCGATGCCGAATCCATTGCGGTAGAATTCGAGCAATCCGCTCACATTTTTATTCCAGGCGATCCACGAATAAGAGACATTCACCACCGCGCTTATAATATTGTCGTTGTCGACTTCGCTCGCTACGATGTCACTACGCCAGATCGAACCACCGACGTTTGCCGCAGCACCCAGACCAAGGGTGCGGTGATCGAAATGTTCGGCCAGTAAAAAATCGACTTCATAGTCTTCCCGGAAGAGATGGTATTTAACCGCGCTGGAGGCGACTTTGCGATCGACATCGCCATTGTTATCCCGGCGCCCGACCCAGACCGCCTGCAGGTCGCTGCCGTTGTCGAACAAATACTGGCCGTACAGCATATCGTCGCCGGTTTTATATTCCTTATCGATCGCAGCGGGGTCGAACGGATTAAAAAAATCCATCGGATTGTAAATCAGGCCATTGCCCCAGGAGACCGCCTGGCGACCGGCCCTGAAAACAGTCCGCTCGGTGGTATAGCTAAAATTCAGGCGGTCCAGCCGCTGGACGGTAATCGTATCTCCATCCTCGCTGACGATGTGGGTAAGGTCCATCAGGCGATTATCGTCACTCGGGAAGGCTTGCGAACCTGGCAGGATGCCTGGGTTCAAAAGCTGCAGGGAGACCGAATCCCCATCCCTGACCAGGAGTTGGTAATCCGCATTGAAGACCCAGGAATTCTTATCGGCCGAGAAGTTGAATCGCAGATTCGCATTGTTATCCCGCGCAGGGTCATCGGTAAAATTCTGCAACAGGCTGTCGCCCGGGTAATTCGTCGTCAACGATTGATACTTGATGTGGCCCCTGTAATCGATATTGGTAGCTGCCTCGGCAGACATAAAGGCTAGAAGTAAAAAAATCGTCATCGATACCGTCATCCCGGACTCGATCCGGGATCCATTGATAACGAAGCCGACGTTCACCACAAGCGTCTCATTGCAATGGATTCCGCGGTCCGACGAACCGGCTCGGGGGCCGGAATGACGGGGAGGCAAAAAGTCGTCATCCAGTGCTTGACCCGGGATCTATTGCCGTCAAGCCAGCCTCGGGTGTCTGTATTTCATCGCCGATAATTTTACCGTCCTGCATTTTGATCAGTCGCTTCGCATAGCCCATGACACGCCTGTCGTGGGTGGCGATAACAAAGGTAATATTGTGGTGCTGGTTGAGCTCGGAAAACAAACCCATCAA
>JBGMRM010000278.1:1609-3759 GCA_048061415.1 Gammaproteobacteria bacterium
CCGATGGCATTGAGCAGGGTGGTTTTGCCGGAACCGGAAGGGCCCGAGAGGCATACGAATTCACCTTCGTCGATGGTGATGTTGACGTCGTCGAGCCCGGTAATGATCTCGTCACCCTGCCTGAAGGTTTTGCATAACTGCTTGCAGCGTATCGTACTCATGGTTTAATTGATCACAGCTTATTTTATCAGGCTCAGGTTGAATTGATCGCCTGTACCGGGTCCAATTTTGCCGCCCGCCAGGCGGGCAGTATGCTGGTGAGTATTCCCAGCAGGATCACGACGCTATTGGCCAATACCATATCACTCAGCGTGAGTGATGGATAAATCACACTGCCTGCGCCTATCATCGCCAGGCCTTCGGCGACCGCGGAAACATCCAGTCCGCTTTCGAGGGGCTTAATCGTCACGATAGCCAGTATGTTGCCAGCGCTTAATCCCATTAACAATAGCAGTAATGACTCCAGCAGTATCTGGTAGACGATCACGCCGGGGCGCATGCCGAGCGCCTGGATCAACCCGATTTCGCGAACGCGTTCGAACACCGCCATCGCCAGCGTATTGGCCAGCCCGAACGAGAGCGCCAGAAAAATAATAATGACCCAAACCAGCACAAAACCATCCAGCATATTGAGCATATAGCGTAAATAGGTATCCAGTTCATACCAGGGCTTAATTTCCAGCGTACCGGGTGTCACCGCCTCGATTTTTCGATACAGCGTATCGATATCGCGATAGTCCCCGCCGACGATGGCAATTTCCGAAACCAGGCCATCGATCTTCAGCAGGGTCTGTACCGTGCCGCGCGCCGCATAAACATTAAACTCTTCGAGCTTCGGTAACTTGGCCCGATAGATGCCGACCACCCTGAAACCCCGCTCGGCAATATTATTGTCGGGGTCCTGGCTCATGATCACCACCCGTTTACCGAGTCGGGTTTCGAGGCGTTCGGCGAGTTTCGCACCTATGACGACACCCCTGTCGCTATCCGTTTCGAGGAATCGCCCTTCGACTATTTGCCCGGCAATTCCGGTAATCGCATTTTCAGTGACCGGATCGACGCCCAGCAGGTTGATACCGCGGTTCTCCCGCTCGCTCGAAATAATCGCCGGTACCTTGATGCGGGCTGTCCAGCCTGTCGTCGCGGGGTCGTTCAGGGCGTCGAGCAGTGCGCCGCGTGGTTCGGCCAGGCTATTGACCACGCTCGGGTCGTCACGATATTCGGGGTCATGAATCTGAATATGCCCGGGCAGGTTCTGGATTCCCTGCCTGAGCAGGTCGTCGACCATGCCCCGCATCAACGCGGTCATGAAAATCATCGCCCAGACACCGACTGTAATCGCGCCGAGCATGATGAAAGTGCGTCGATGATTGCGCCACAGGTTACGCCACGACAGGATCAACATCGCCTTAAAGGGAAGCTTAAACAGGTCCATGTCCTTATACCGCTCGCATGGCTTCGATGGGGAGCAGAATATACAGGCGCAGCGCCGGATAAATGGCCGCCGTCAGGCTGCCGATTGCGACGATGCCGGGGCCTAGCGTCAGCGAAAGAAAAGAGACGCTCGGGTAAATCCGATCGGGCAGGTTGAATTTGGCTGCAATCTCTTCCATGCCGGGGTAAGAAAATCCGGCGATACTGAGATACCAGGTGATCGTAAAGCCAAGGAGCACACCTAGCGCGAGGCCGATGGAAGCCATCATTGCAGTTTCCATCATCACCAGGCGCGACAGGTTGCCGGGTTTCAGGCCCAGGGCCATCATCACGCCGAACTCGCGCGTGCGTTCCAGCACCGACATCAACTGCGTGTTGAGCACGCTAAAAGCGACCAGCACGATCAACACCATATACATGAACCAGGCGCTGGTCATGTCGGCCTGTATAGCCTGCTTCAGGCCGGGCTGCAACCGATCCCAGTTCAGCACCACTAAGCCGTCGCGGTCGGCCAGCAGGGCCTGAATGCGTTGTTGCAATGCGTCGACTTCATCGATACGAGGAGCGCGAATGGCAATGCTATGCCCCTTGTTTTGCATCGCAAAGGCATCCTGAAAATAAGCCAGGTTAACCTGCGCCATGTTGCGGTCAATATCTGGCGAACCGGTTTCAAAAATTCCGACGACCTTAACCACACCTGCCGCAAATGAATCGTC
>JBGMRM010000279.1:0-3756 GCA_048061415.1 Gammaproteobacteria bacterium
GATGCGCGAACCCCGGGACCCTCTGTACTCCGCCGAAGAGCTATACGGCATCGTGCCGGATGATTTGCGCAAGCCCTACGATATCCGCGAAGTCATCGCGCGTCTGGTCGACGGCAGCGAATTCGATGAATTCAAACAGCTTTATGGTAAGACCCTGATCTGTGGTTTCGCGCATTTGCTCGGTTACCCGGTGGGTATAGTGGCCAATAATGGTATCCTGTTTTCCGAATCGGCATTGAAGGGTACGCATTTCATCGAACTCTGCGCGAAACGGCGTATCCCATTGATTTTTTTACAGAATATAACCGGCTTCATGGTCGGGCGTAAATACGAGCAGGGCGGCATCGCCAAGGATGGGGCGAAGATGGTCGGCGCCGTGGCCTGCGCCAGGGTGCCAAAACTGACAGTCGTGGTCGGCGGCAGCTTCGGAGCAGGCAATTACGCGATGTGTGGCCGCGCCTACGGCGGTCGCTTCCTGTGGATGTGGCCGAATGCGCGCGTTTCGGTGATGGGTGGTGAGCAGGCCGCCAATGTACTCGCGCAGGTTGCACGCGATGCACGGCAGGCGCGGGGCGAATCCTGGAGCGAGGCCCACGAAGTCGCGCTGCGGCAACCGATCCTCGATCAATACGAGCTTCAGAGTCACCCTTACTATGCGAGTGCGCGACTCTGGGACGATGGTATCATCGACCCTGCCGATACCCGCATGGTGCTGGGTTTGGGCCTATCCGCGGCACTCAATGCGCCGATCGAAGAAAGCCGGTTCGGCATCTTCAGGATGTAGTCATGAGCAGCAATATTAACCTGCAAACCGACGCGCGTGGCGTCGCAACCCTGACTCTGGATCGCGCCGAAAAGCACAATGCCTTCGACGATTCGATGATCGCCGATCTGTTACGCGCTCTCGACGATATCGAAAACGATAATTCCATTCGTGTCCTGGCGCTTCGTGCTGCGGGCCAGAGTTTTTCGGCGGGCGCCGATCTCGACTGGATGCGGCGCATGGCGGATTACGATCACCAGCAAAACCTCGCCGACGCGCGGCAAATCGCGCATCTGATGTACCGCCTCAACCGCTTCGGGCGGCCGGTTATCGCACGCGTGCAGGGGGCTAGTTTTGGCGGTGGTGTGGGATTGATTGCCTGTTGCGATATCGCTATCGCTGCGAGCGATGCAATATTCAGCCTCTCCGAAGTGCGGCTGGGTTTGATCCCGTCGGTGATTTCACCCTACGTGATCGAAGCCATCGGCGCGCGTGCGGCGCGGCGTTATTTTCTTAGCGGCGAACGATTCGACGCTGCACGCGCGCTACAACTCGGCCTGGTGCACGAGGTGGTCGAAGCTGAAGCGCTCGATGCCAGCCTGGAAAGATGTATCGACGCGCTGCTGGGTTGCGGACCGAAGGCCCAGGTCGCCGCGAAGGATTTAATCCAGTATGTGGCTGGCCGAGCCATCGATGAGTCGATGATCGAAGAGACCGCCGGACGTATCGCCGAAATTCGCACCTCGGAGGAAGGGCGCGAAGGCCTGAACGCGTTTTTGCAAAAGCGCAAACCGAACTGGAGCGGGGAGCCGGATTGAAAAACATATCGCCAGTACGCGGTTTATACCGGCCTTGCGGCAAATTGGTTTATCCCGGGGAATTTTTGTGCCTTTGCGCCCCGGCGCGGGTAAAAATTTTTTATATATAATCCCATGACCCTACCGAACAAAGTCAAAATAGTCGAAGTAGGCCCACGCGATGGCCTGCAGAACGAAGCGCGCAGCGTTCCGGTAGAGGTCAAAATCAGGCTGATCGAAAAACTTGCCGATGCCGGTTTGCCGGTGGTCGAATCGGGGGCCTTCGTGTCGCCCAAATGGGTGCCGCAAATGGCGGCCAGTGGCGAGGTGTTCAGGGGTGTCCAAAAGCGCCCCGGCGTGTCTTACCCGATGCTGGCGCCCAACATGAAAGGTCTGGAAGCTGCACTCGAAGCGGGTGTTAAGGAAATCGCCGTATTCGCCGCCGCTTCGGAAACCTTTTCGCAAAGGAATATCAATTGCTCCATCGCAGAAAGCCTCGAGCGTTTCCGCCAGGTGAGCGAAAGGGCGAGCGCCGAAAATCTGAAGGTTCGTGGTTATATTTCCTGCGTACTGGGTTGTCCTTACGAAGGCGAAGTTTCGATGGACACCGTTGCCGAGGTAGCCGCACAATTAATCGATGCGGGTTGCTACGAAATATCGCTCGGCGACACGATCGGGGTTGGCACCCCGGCCAGGGCGCAGGCGATGATAGAGCACGTGTGCGAGGTGGTATCGGTAAATCAGCTCGCGGCACATTTCCACGATACCTACGGACAGGGGCTTGCCAACCTGCATGCGGTTTTGCAGAGCGGTATTTCCGTGGTCGACAGTTCGGTCGCAGGTCTCGGCGGTTGCCCCTATGCCAAAGGCGCGAGCGGCAATGTGGCGACCGAGGATGTACTCTATATGCTCGATGGCATGCAAATTGAAACCGGCGTCGATATGCACAGGCTGCTCGAAGCCGGGCAATACATCAATGAATTCCTTGGTCGAGAAAGCGCTTCCAGAGCAGCGCTCGCCCTGCACCGCAAATAACAGGTTCGAAACCCCATGCCTTTAACACCATCCGCCGCACGAAAAAAAATGCACCACCGTCATATCGATTGCGAGGGCTACCTGCGCGATGACGGCCTGTGGGAGATTGAGGCGCACATGCGCGATACGCGTACTTACGATTGCGCTTACGACGAAGACCATCGAGAGGGTATCATCAAGGCCGGGGAGCCGGTACACGATATGTGGCTGCGCCTGACCATCGACCTCGAATTCGTGATACAGGATGTCCAGGCTTCATCCGATCACACACCTTTTGGCATCTGTACGCAGGCCGCGGTCGAAATGAAAGACCTGATCGGTCTGCAAATTGGACAGGGCTGGATGAAGCAGGTGCGCGCCAGAATCGGCACGGACCGGCGCTGTACCCATTTGATAGACCTGCTCGGGCCGATTACGGCCACCGCTTATCAGACCCTGCACAGGGCGCTCGAAGAGCGCGAAGCCAAACGCAACAAAAAGCGAAAGCCGGTAATTCTCGATACCTGTATCGCGCTCGCGAGCGATGGCGAGGTGGTTAAGAAACGTTGGCCCGAGTTTTACCGTGCCAAAAAAAATTAACGCGCCAACATCGAATTACCGGGAGGATTCAGCATGAGCATTACATTGGGATTTGACATCTACGGCACCCTGATCGACACCCATGGTGTCACCGCGAAACTGGCCGAAATCACCCAGCAGCCCGCTGAATTTTCCCGCGTCTGGCGCGAAAAACAACTCGAATACACTTTCCGCCGCGGCCTGATGCGTTGCTACCAAAACTTCGCGGTCTGCACCCGCAACGCGCTCGACTACACCGATAGCCTGCTTAATACTGCGCTTGACGACAATGCCAAACAGGTGCTGATGAATGAATACCGGGTACTGCCGGCGTTCGAAGATGTGCCGCAAAGCCTCGCGCTCGCGAAGGAGGCCGGGTTCAGGCTGTTCGCATTTTCCAATGGCCTCGCTAGCGCAGTCGAGGGGTTACTACAGCACGCGGGCATCAGCGACTATTTCGAAGGTGTAGTCAGCGTCGACGAAGTGCAAACTTTCAAACCCAACCCGGAGGTTTACCACCACTTCATCAAGGCCACTGAAACAACGGTTGAAAACGCCTGGCTGGTTTCCAGCAACCCCTTCGACGTCATGGGTGCAGTCAAT
>JBGMRM010000280.1:0-3746 GCA_048061415.1 Gammaproteobacteria bacterium
ATGCCTCGGACCGGAACCTTGCCAGTAAGGGAATATGCTGGAAGATTTCGTTTATTTTCTGCTTCGTGGCCTCGCTCACTTTAATTTTTCCGATAGCGGGTATCGGATTTAAGTTCTTCGTATAGCTGATAGCCCGTCCGTTCCATACCCAGTGCACGGTAAGTTTCCTGCGCGAGCCGATTATCGTGTTCGACATAGAGCCGGAACCCACAGACGGTGGATTCCTCTTTGGCCATCGTTTTTACACGGTGATATAACTGCCGATACAATCCCTGGCGTCTATTCCGGGGCCTTACATAAACGCTTTGAATCCACCAGAACAGGCCATTGCGCCAGTCACTCCACTCGGTAGTCACCATCAACGATGCCGCGATCTCTCCCGCGTCTTCGACGACCAGGTAAAATCCCATCTGCGGATTGTTTATCATCGTTTCCACACCTGCACGGATCACTTCCGGGATCAGCTCGATTCCTTCGGTTTCCTGCGCCATATTGATATTAAACTCGGCCAGGGCTTGCGCGTCACCGATAGTTGCGCGGCGCAGGTTCATTTTCTGGCTCCTTTACGAAGGGCCTTTTTTGCCCATTTTTGCTGTCTGATTATTTCCACCTGCGCTAATTCCCGTTCCATCATATCTGGCTTTTCGAGGCACATACGGCCGAGCTCACCACCGCGTAGTTCTGAAATTAACAGGCGCGAGACTTTTTCAAAATCGATTTTTCCACCCGCTTTGACACAACCCCGCCGTCTGCCGATCTCTTCCAGTAATGCCGTTTCGCTGGCCGGCACCGAATCCAGTGCATACCGCTCACAAGTAACTGCTGCATGGTTTTGTAACAGAAATTCGGCGACGAACCCTGCAACTTCCTGCAGGTCCAACGCGGTGTCGCGAATGGCCCCGGTCGCAGCGAGCCGGTAGCCACTAGGGCTGTTCTCTATATTTGGCCATAACACGCCTGGCGTATCAATCAGGGTTAGCTCGCTGGATATTTCAACCCGCTGCTGCATCCGCGTCATGGCTGCTTCGTTGCCGGTTTTGGCAATGCTGCGCCCGGCGATTCGATTGATCAGGGTTGATTTACCGACATTCGGGATACCGGCGATCATCGCGTAAATCATCGCCGAGCGGTTGTTACGGGCTGGAACCAGTGATCGGCATAATTCGGGCAGGCGCGCTATCGATCCATTCTGGTAATTACACACCAGTGTCCTGACCGAACTATCCTGCTCCAGTAGATGTTGCCACTCTGACAATGCCTGCGGGTCGGCCAGGTCACTTTTGTTCAGTAGTTTGATGCAGGGCTTATCCCCGCGCAATTTGGCCAGCAACGGGTTATCGCTGCTGAAGGGAATTCGTGCATCCAGCACCAGGATCACCAGGTCTACCTGGGGCAGGATTTTCTTAAATTCCTTGTTGGCCTTGTGCATGTGGCCTGGATACCATTGAATCATGATGCGCCTGGTGCTAATGAATTCGTATATTCTCGCCCACAGCTGTTCAGTTTGTCACTAAAAGAGTTAAAATCGGGTGATGGAAAACCTTGTCCCTGCAACCAGCCTATCGATTTTGACGAATGATAAAACCATCTGACATCATTGCCGAGCTAGAGTCCGACTTCGTCGAGCTGCACAAGCTACTAAAGTTTGAAGGGCTGAGCGAAAGCGGTGGCAGCGCAAAACAGGCGATAGCCGATGGTCTGGTAAGCGTCAATGGCGCAGTCGAAACACAAAAACGCAAAAAAATTAATCCAGGGGACAAGGTGGAATTTTCGGGCCAGACGATCGAAGTCGTCGGCAGGCAAAAAAAATAGCCCCGGCATGCTGCAATTATCCGCCTATGCGTTAGAATACCGCCCCTGTTAATTACCGGCACTGGATTTACGTTCCAGCCAGCCAGACCCTGTTCCATGCCAAAGATAGTCGTCGCCGCACTTTATCATTTTGTTTCGCTCGACAATTACCGCGAGTTGCGCCAGCCATTGTTGAATGCGATGCTGAAGAACCATATCAAGGGCACCCTGTTGTTGGCGCGTGAAGGCATCAACGGTACCGTCGCGGGTAGTCAAAAATCCATCGATAACCTGCTCCGGTGGATGCGCGCGGATGATCGACTGGCATCTTTGGCCTGCAAGTTTTCCTACGACGATGAAATGCCGTTTTATCGTACGCGGGTCAAACTGAAGAAGGAAATTGTCACCCTGGGCGTCGAAGGTATTGATCCTAACCAGGCGGTTGGTACCTATGTCAGGGCTGAAGACTGGAACGATTTAATTTCTGATCCGGCGGTAACAGTTGTCGATACCCGCAACGAATACGAATCGGCGATAGGCAGCTTTAAGGGCGCGATACTGGCGAATACCGATACTTTTCGGGAGTTTCCCCAATATGTCGCCGGTCATCTTGACCCGCTAACGCACCGCAAGGTGGCGATGTTTTGCACCGGGGGAATCCGTTGTGAAAAGTCGACTGCATACCTGAAACAGCAGGGATTCGACCAGGTATTTCATTTGCAGGGCGGTATCCTCGAATACCTTGAAAAGATTCCCGAAGCAGAATCTCTGTGGCAGGGAGAGTGCTTCGTTTTCGATAATCGTGTGAGCGTCAATCATGCGCTGGAAAAAGGTGGTTATGATCAGTGCCACGCCTGCCGCCTGCCGATTACCGAAGCGGTCAAACTGAGCGATAAGTTTCAGCAGGGTATCAGTTGCCCCGCCTGCTTCGATCGAAAGTCCGATGCCGAGCGCGAGCGCTTTGGTGAACGCGAAAAGCAGGTACAACTGGCCAGGCAACGGGGTGAAGTGCATATCGGCTCAGCCATGTCTGAACTGGGTCAACGCCGCAGGGCACTAAAACTACAGGCTAAAAAATACCAGCGGGACCAGGCTTCGCAAAACGCCAAAGTCACCGAAAAGTGACTGGCCCGAGGCTAGAGTCTTCGTAGCTTTAGCAATCGATGGCGGTCATCCGTTTCAGCCAGAAACCGTCCCTGAATTCCATTTTTTGATACAAATTGCCTGAAGTTGGCAACAGGAAACTGTAGTTTGAGGCCATCGTCGGTCACGACCAGCAGAAATTTCGCGCTCCCCTGGTAAATTCGCCGGGTTTTTTGCACTGATAAATCGATCGAAAACTCAAAGCTTTGACCCATTAGCTAATCCGAATGCTGGGAGCATGATTTATGCTACCATGTTTTGATGATCAAAAATCCGTCAACCCCCACAATATAGTCCGATGAAAACGATTGGATTGATCGGCGGTATGAGTTGGGAGAGTACCCAGTTTTACTACCGCCATATCAACGAAGCGGTCAAGAAACGACTCGGTGGGTTGCATTCGGCTCAGTTGCTTTTATACAGCGTCGATTTTGACCCGATAGAAAAACTGCAGCACGCTGGAGACTGGGATGCGGCGGCAGAAATAATCAGTGCTGCAGCACGATCGCTCGAAGCCGGCGGCGCAGATTTTTTCCTCATCTGTACCAATACGATGCACCGCGTAGCCGAGACAGCCGCGCAGTCGGTCGATATACCATTACTGCACATCGCCGATGCGACTGCAGAGGTGTTGAAAGCCGAACAGATTAATCGAATTGGCCTGCTCGGTACCGCATTTACCATGGAGCAGGCTTTCTACCGGGATCGATTGACTGAGCTGCACCAGATTGAAGTAGTCGTACCCGAAGCCGAAGACCGGAAACTAGTCCACGACATCATTTACCAGGAGCTTTGTCTCGGTGAAGTAAAGC
>JBGMRM010000281.1:0-3743 GCA_048061415.1 Gammaproteobacteria bacterium
TGGTTGCCGCAATCGAGGTAGTCAGGCCGATGATGGCGCCATCGCGATTGAACAGCGCGCCCCCCGAATTACCGGGGTTGACAGCGGCGTCGGTCTGAAAATAAGGCGCGGGGCCTGCCAGATAGCGCGACGTATGCGATATTATCCCGCGACTGATAGAGTCTGGATTACTACCGAAAGGGTTGCCGACGACGTAGGTTTCATCGCCAACGCTGGCGCGTTTCGAATTCCCGATCAGGGCCGCCGGCATTCCGTCGCAGCTTTCCATCTGAAGTATTGCAATATCGGTGTAGGGTGTTGAATTAACTACAGTCGCGATTATCCCGCGCGTTTTTTGCCAGCCCCTGGGAAATACCTCGATCACAGCAGCATTGTCGATAACATGCTGATTTGTCCAGACTTCGCAAGTGTCGGTGGATACCAGAAATCCTGAACCCGTGCCGGGCGCCCAGACGGAATCCCCGTAATTATCGATGCTGACATGGGAAATGGTGCGGATAGAGACGGAAACATCGAGCATGGCCTCGGTATCGACAGGATCGTTGCCCGAGTAGCCGTAGTAGGTGACGGACGCCAGTACCGCCAGCAGCAAGGCTGCGTTTGTCACCCCGGAAAATTCGTTCGTCTTCATACCAACCTCCATCCCCGATATCGTACTGCCCGGGTCTATTGGTCGTAACTTACTTTACGGCACAGGTGTGCCGTTTGAATTCTCCTTTGCTTGGATTACGTCAATCTTAAATCAGTATCTAGCTGCCTGATATCCGATAACACTACTCAAGTCCAACGATCGTCTATTAACCCTTTCTATGATTGTTGTCGGCAGGTTGGGCCGATTCTTAAAAATGCCACCTATTTAGTGGCGATTACACGATCGCTACTAAAACTATAGGATAAATGCAGGAATTTGCTGTGTTTATCTATGCAGGGGGTCGAAATTAACGGATAAACGGGACTGTGGGCCAGGTCAATTATGCTGACGAGGCTAACCGTTATGATGCGATTACACCGATTTAAATGTTACTGGTTGATCCGCACCGGCATGCGGCGTGGGCCAAAGTTACCCGGCTTTGTTTCGAAATGCCCCGGAAGCCGGGTGCCGCAGTGGGCACACCGGGCTTTTTCCTGCAGACTCCAGCGGCCCAGCTGGTACCAGTCGCGCTCTATGAGCAATTCACCACAATCATGGCACCAGGTGCTGGAACCCATCGAATCGTGCACGTTGCCGGTGTAGGCATAGTGTACGCCGTTGGCCAGGGCTATCTCGCGCGCCCGGGTCAGGGTCGCAGCCGGGGTGGGTTCGATATCGCGCATTTTCCAGTCCGGGTGGAATGCGCTAAAGTGCATGGGCACCTCAGGCCCCAGATTTTCCACTACCCAGTTAGTCATTTCATGCAATTCCTGATCGGAGTCATTCTCACCGGGGATTAACAGGTTGGTCAGCTCCAGCCAGGTATCGGTTTCGTGCTTTATGTACTCGAGGGTTTCCAGTACCGGGGCCAGGTGGCCGCCACATATTTTGTGATAGAAGCGTTCGGTAAACGCCTTGAGGTCCACGTTGGCTGCGTCCACCGCCTGAAAAAACTCGATCCGTGGTTACGGGTCGACATAACCGGCGGTGACAGCAACCGACTCGATACCACGCTCGTGGCAGGCGGCAGCGACATCGACGGCATATTCGAGGAATATAATCGGGTCGTTATAGGTAAAGGCAACGCTACGGCAGGACAGGTCTTCGGCCGCTTTGGCCAATTGCGAAGGCGTAGCCCCATCCGCCAGTGTATCCATCTCACGAGATTTCGACATGTCCCAGTTCTGGCAGAATTTGCAGGCCAGATTGCATCCGGCGGTTCCAAATGACAGTACCGCGCTGCCAGGGTAGAAGTGATTCAGCGGTTTCTTCTCGATTGGGTCGACGCAAAAACCACTGGAGCGCCCATAACTGACCAGCTTGATCTCGTCATCGAGCCGCTGACGCACATAACACAACCCCCGTTGCCCCTCGTTGAGCCGACAATGGCGCGGGCAGGCATCGCACTGCAGACGGCCATCGTCTAACCGGTGCCAGTACTTCGTTGAGACGATCGTATCTTCCATAGCTTGTAAGTTATGGGTCAGTTACCCATATTCCAATTAAGGTTATACTAACAGCATATTGGCCCTGCGAGGTAAATCTATGAGCGTTCGTAAAGCCGCCGTGGCCGGCCTGTTCTACGAAGCAGATACAGCCGCACTCCAGCGGCATATCAGTGATCTGATGTCCGGGGCCTCATCACGATGTAAAGCGGTACCCGAAGCATTGATCGTGCCGCATGCAGGCTATATCTACTCGGGTTCGACCGCTGCCAGGGCCTACCGCTGCCTCCAACCACGGCACGATGAAATCCGGCGTGTAGTGCTGTTCGGTCCCGCGCACCGGGTTTACCTGGAGGGGATGGCGGTGCCATCGGTAGATCAGTTCGCTACCCCGCTGGGTGATGTACCGCTGGACCGGGAGGCTATCGACCGCATTATCGAGATGCCGGGTGTTTGTGTCTCCGACGCGGCACACCAGGATGAGCACAGCCTGGAGGTGCAGCTACCTTTCCTGCAGACGGTACTGGCGCAATTTAGCCTGGTGCCGGTGGTGGTGGGGAATTGCGACGCGGCCAGGGTGGCGGCCGTGATGGATGTGCTGTGGGGCGGGGCAGACACGCTAATCGTGATCAGTACTGATTTATCGCATTTCCTGGCCTATGCACAGGCGAGGCAGGTCGATGCAATTACCTGCAGCCGCATACTGGAAAAATCGAGTTCACTCTCGGGCGAGGAAGCCTGTGGCGCCCGGGCGCTCAATGGGTTGATGTGCACCGAGCACGCTCAGGCGCTGGATGTGGAGTTGCTGGATGCCTGCAATTCGGGCGACACCGCCGGGGACAGGGATCGGGTAGTAGGTTATGGCGCCTTCGTTCTGCATTGACATCAGCGAGCCGGAACAGGGCCGATTGCTCGACATTGCGCGGCAATCCATCGAGTCGGGCCTGGCGGGCGGCACCGTTTTGCAACTGGACGTCAGGAATCTGACTGGCGCCCTGTCGATCCCGCTCGCGGTGTTCGTGACACTGACCCGCTTCGAGGCGTTGCGAGGCTGTACGGGTTCGCTGGAATCATCCGGTCCACTGGCGCAATCGGTGGCGGACTCCGCGTTCAACACCGCCTTCCACGACCATCGATTCCCAACGCTGGACGCTTCGGAAATCGATGATACCCGCATCGAAATATCCGTATTGTCAGAGCTGGAACCCCTCGCCGCAGCCAACAGGGCAGACCTGTTGAACCGGCTGCGCGCTGGAGAGGATGGACTGTTGTTGGAAGACGGAAACTACCGCTCCACTTTTTTGCCCAAGATGTGGGATATCTTAAGCGACCCGGAGGAATTCCTCGACCACCTGCTGGTCAAGGCTGGACTGGCGGGTGGCTACTGGTCAGAGACGATCGGCTTTAAGCGGTATCAGGCGTTGTCTTTCAACGAGTAGAGTTGGGATTTACTTCTCAAAAAGCTGGCTCGGAACAAAATGGCATTCACTTAAGCCCGTCATACCGGCCCCCGGGCCATTACTGTTCGGGATAAATTTTAGAGCAATTCTTAAAGTATTGATGCAGATGGTTTCCAAGGCATCAGTTTGTATAGAAGACTTGATTTTACAAAAGACTCAGAAAAGAGAAGAAATCGTCGTGCCGGACTCGATCCGGTACCCATTAAG
>JBGMRM010000282.1:0-3742 GCA_048061415.1 Gammaproteobacteria bacterium
TGGGTCAAATCGAGGGCGAAATCGAAGGAAAGGCCCGCTCCGCCATCCGGCCGAAATCCGCCGGTGTTGTTGTCGTCGCGGTCTTCCTGGGCAAACACATTGTTGCCGCGGGTGTCAGTGAACTCGGCGCCGGCGATATCGAGGAATTTGACGCCGAGCAGGTCATAATCGCTACCGGCAGCGCGTGGCGTCGCGATGGCGTGGGCATGCATGTGCGCCTGCCGGTCGAAATATCGGAGAAAGCCCGGGTTTATAGTCCGGACGATATTTTTTCCGGCGCGGAATTGACCGGCGAGGTACTCATTTACGACGATGAGCACTACATGATGGCGGGCGCGCTGGCCGAAAAACTGCTACTCGCAGGCCACTCGGTCACCTATCTTAGCCCCGCGTCGATGATTTCCAGCTGGACGGTGATGACCGACGAACAGGAATTTATTCAGTCACGCCTGTTGTCGCTTGGAATCAAGGCCGTGTTTGCGCAAAAAGTCAGCCGCATTGAAGACGATAAGCTGATTAGTCAGTGTAATTACACTGGCGGGGAGTACGAGCACCCGTTTAGCTACCTGGTGATGGTCACCGCACGTCAGGCGAAGGCCAGTCTGTATTATCAACTGGAACATCTGAACGCCGTTCGAATTGGCGATTGTCTTGTCCCTTCGAGCATAGCCGATGCGGTTTACTCCGGGCATAAATTTGCCCGGGAATATGGCGAAGAAGCAAGCCAACTGGCGCCCAGGCGCGAGCGGTCGGTGCTGCAGCAAGCAGCTCATCAGGCTCATGCAGGCGAGAGACCATGAGCGTTAAATCCCGCCGCCGAGCCGGCCGAAAAACACGCACGAGCGGGGCAATCACTCAGCCCCCATGGAATCCGCTTCACTACAAAGGCCCACCCATATCGATTTTGACAGACGACCAAATCGAAAGCATTCACGACGCCGCGTTGACAATTTTACAGGAGATAGGGATGACGGTGCTGGCGCCGGTCGCGCGCGAAAAGTTTGGCAGCGCCGGTTTCGATGTAGACCAGGGTTCCGGGCGCGTGCGCTTTGCAGCAGATGGCGTCGAGTCACTGGTATCTAAAGCGCCATCGTGTTTTACCTTACACGCACGAAACCCGGCTAAAAATATCAAAATTGGCGACGGTTACGCTGCATTTTCTTCCGTAGGCGGGCCCGCTTACGTGATGGATAGCGACCAGGGGCGACGCAACGGTACCTACGTCGAAATGTGTGATTTCCTCAGGCTGGTGCAAAGTCTCGATATATTGCACCAGGAGGGTGGCGGTGGCTTCGAAGCGCTCGACCTGCCGGCCCATAGCCGCCACCTGGATCTTTATTACGCGCAGTGCACCTTACTCGACAAAAACTGGCAGCCCTGGGGTATCGGGCGAGGGCAGGCGATGGACGCTATTGAAATGGCGGCGATTATGCTGGGCAAAACACCCGAATCATTAATCGATACACCGGTTTTCAGTTGCGTGATCAATACCAATTCTCCACTTCAACTGGATATTCCAATGGCCGAGGGTTTGATGGCCATGGCAGAGTACGGGCAGGCGGTGATCGTAACTCCATTCACGCTGTCGGGGGCGATGTCGCCGGTTACGCTGGCCGGCGCTCTGGCGCAACAACATGCCGAAGCGATGGCGGGTATCGCGCTGGCCCAGATCGTGCGTCCGGGTACACCGGTGCTTTATGGCGGGTTTACCTCCAATGTCGATATGAAGACCGGTTCTCCCGCTTTCGGTACGCCGGAATACGTACAGGCTGCGCAGGCATCGGGGCAGCTCGCGCGGCGCCTCGGTGTGCCATTTCGGTCGAGTAACGTCACCACGGCCAATTGCCCGGATGCGCAGGCCGCCTACGAAAGCAGTATGTCGTTGTGGGGCGCAATTACTGGCCAGTCAAATCTCATTATGCACGCGGCAGGCTGGCTGCACGGTGGTCTTACCGCGTCGCTGGAGAAACTCATTATCGATGCAGAGATGCTGCAAATGATGTCCGCCTATACCGAGCCATTTGAAGTCAATGCCGACACTCTGGCGCTTGATGCGATACGCGAAGTGGGACCCGCGGGTCATTTCTTTGGGGCCGCACACACCCTGGAGCGCTACGAAAATGCCTTTTATACCCCGTTGCTTTCCAATTGGGATAATTACGAAAGCTGGCTGGAGCGCGGGTCGGTCAATAGCGAACAACGAGCCAATGAGATCTGGAAACAGTTGCTACGCGAATACCAGCAGCCATCAATCGACCCGGCGATAGACGAAGCCTTAAAGGATTACGTGGTCAGGCGCAAAAGTGAAATGCCGGCCTGAGGATAACTGTTTTTGAAATTTTCACCCACTTTAGCCTGGCACGATTATTAAGTTAATCGCCGTTCCTGCCTGGGTGGAAAAAATCGAGGACACCCCTATGATCTACCTATAGAATAAAGGGGCGCAGAAACTAGCAGTAATCAAATACTACGAAGGCAGCAGATGGGAAGACATCCATGAAACACTACCAGATGTATATCGACGGCGAATGGTGCGATGCTGCCGATGGCGCGAAACTCGAATCGATCAATCCGGCGACGGGACAGGTCTGGGCGACAGCCGCGGTAGCGGGGGAAGCCGAAGTCAATCGTGCGGTCGCTGCCGCCGCGCGTGCATTGAAACAGGGTCCCTGGGTTCAAATGAATGCCACTCAGCGGGGCAAATTACTGCATAAACTGGGAGACTTAATCGGGGAAAATGCCCAGATGCTGGGCGATACGGAAACCATCGATAGTGGCAAGCTCGCGAAAGAGACGCGCGCCCAGACAGGCTATGTATCCGATTTCTATTATTACTACGCCGGGCTGGCAGACAAGATTCAGGGTGCGACCCTGCCCATCGACAAGCCCGATATGCATGTTTACACCAAACGCGTACCCATTGGCGTGGTTGCCGCAGTCGTGCCGTGGAATGCGCAAATGTTTTTGACGGCAACCAAGCTTGGCCCCGCGCTGGCGGCGGGAAATACAGTCGTGCTAAAAGCATCCGAACAGGCCCCGGCTCCGATGTTTGAATTCGCCAGACTGGTCGAGCAGGCCGGGTTTCCGCCGGGCGTGGTTAATGTTATTACCGGTTATGGCGAACCCTGCGGCCGCCTGTTGACCAGCCATCCCGATGTCGCCCGGGTGGCCTTCACCGGTGGGCCCGATACCGCACGCCACATAGTGCGTAATACCGCTGAAAACTTTGCGGTAGTATCACTCGAACTAGGGGGGAAATCGCCCATCGTCGTGTTTGAAGATGCCGATATCGAAAGTGCAATCAACGGCGTGATTGCCGGTAACTTTGGCGCCACCGGACAGAGTTGTGTTGCCGGATCGCGCGTGTTTATCCAGTCGACAATTCGTCAGGATTTCCTCGCGCAACTGGTGGAGCGCGCGAAGCAAATACGCATCGGCGACCCACTCGGAGAGGATACCCAGGTCGGGCCGCTTGCGACCAGGGAGCAGCTCGATCACATTACCGAAGCGGTAGCCGACGCGGTGAATGAAGGCGCGATTCTTTTGCACGGTGGCATTCGGCCCGAAGGTTTCGATCAGGGCTGGTACTTCACCCCGACCATCCTGGATTGTCCAAACCAGCAGGTGCGCACCGTGCGCGAAGAAATGTTTGGCCCGGTACTTTCCGCCCTGAGTTTCGATACCGAAGCAGAGGCTATCGCGCTCGCCAACGATTCGAACTTCGGGTTGGGCGCGGGTATAT
>JBGMRM010000283.1:0-3715 GCA_048061415.1 Gammaproteobacteria bacterium
TATTAACCACGCATTATCTCGAGGAAGCCGAGCGCATGTGCCGCAATGTCGCAATCATCGACGAGGGACTGCTAATCGAGAATACCAGCATGAGCAGTCTGTTAAAAACCCTGAATAGCGAAGCCTTTATATTGTACCTGCGAGACAACATCGCCGAAGCACCCGTACTCGACGGCTTCTCGACGCGCATGCTCGACCCGTATACGATCGAAGTCGAAGTACCGGAAACAAGGTCCCTGAACGATCTAATGCAGCAACTCGACGCACAGGGTATCGTCGTCAACCGTATGCGTAACAAGGTAAACCGGCTGGAAGAATTGTTTGTCAAGATAACTACCAAACCAAACGGCGCTCACAAAGGCGTTGGCGCCGGCAGGGACTGGTAAATATGTGGTTTAAATACTGGGTCGCTTACCGAACCATAGTGCGCAAGGAAATTCTACGCTTTGCTCGAATCTGGGTACAAACCATCATTCCACCGGTCATCATGGTGGGATTGTATTTTATTATCTTCGGAAATCTGATCGGCAGGAAAATCGGCGATATGGACGGCATGCCTTATGTCGATTTCATCATGCCCGGGCTCGTTATGATGTCTATCATTACCCATTCCTACGCCAACGTGGTGTCATCGTTTTATGGCGCCAAGTATTCTCATTATATCGAGGAAATTCAGATCGCCCCGATTCCTAATATCGTAATTTTGCTGGGGTATGTCACCGGTGGAGTAGCACGAGGCATCAGTGTGGGAATTGCAGTTACACTGGTATCGCTGGTATTCACAGATTTCTCCGTTTACAGCCCAGCCATCGTTTTGCTAGTAGCGGTTCTAACCGCGTTTTTGTTTTCGCTCGCTGGATTTATCAATGGTGTATACGCCAATAGCTTCGACGACGTTACTATCATTCCCACTTTTGTACTGACCCCACTCACCTACCTCGGAGGGATTTTTTATTCCATCAGGCTATTACCGGAGTTCTGGCAGTATGTATCCCTGAGCAATCCAATTCTGTATATGGTCAACAGCTTCCGATATGGTTTCCGGGGAATTAGCGACATCGAACTGGGCCCGGCCATCGCAGTCATCCTGTTCTTTATTCTCGTGCTTTTTGCTATATGCCTGACACTGCTCAACCGGGGTACCGGGATTCGGCAATGACGCAGTATATCGATATCGGCGCCAACCTCACCCATAAAGGCCTGATGCGAGATCTCGAGGCGGTCATTCAGCGGGCGCGCGCCGTAGGCGTCGAACGGATAGTGGTAACCGGTACTCAACTCGAGGAAAGCGTGCAGGCAATCCGTCTGTGCGAGCTATATCCAGACACCCTGGTTTGCACGGCCGGCATTCATCCCCATCATGCCAGTGGCTGGCAAGCGACTTCGGAGGACAGGTTACGTGAACTTGCGGCGCATTCCAGCGTACGCGCCATCGGCGAAACGGGTCTCGATTTCAACCGTAATTACTCTCCGCGCGCAGCACAATTAAAGGTTTTTCATCATCAACTAGAAATCGCAGCATCACTGGAAATGCCTGTATTCGCGCACCAACGGGATGCCCACGACGAGTTTGTCGCTATTTTGCGTGAACATCGAGATAATTTAACCCGGGTCGTAGTGCACTGTTTTACCGATACCCGAGCGGCATTACTCGATTACCTGGATCTGGATTGTCATATCGGCGTTACCGGCTGGATCTGCGACGAACGCCGCGGCCTCGAACTACAACAACTGGTCAAACTGATCCCGTCGAATCGCCTCATGGTCGAAACCGATGCGCCCTACCTGTTGCCCAGGAATTTACCGGTTAAACCTGCGAGCCGGGTCAACGAGCCGGCATACCTGCCACATATCCTGCAAGCCATCGCCCATCACCAAAACAAGCCCACCGATGAACTGCTTGACGAATGCCTGAAAACAAGCAGTCTGTTTTTCGATCTTTAAGCCTGATAACGGGAATCCTGGCTGCTTTCTCATCGATCGGGCGCGTATAAGTCAATCCCCAAAATATTTTTCTGCAAGCCCTCAATTCCAGTCTAAACTCAATTAAGTTAAAATGGATTCGAGTGATAACTAACCGAGTATCGATGAACGATCACACCAAACTGCATTTTTTCGCATCCACCGCAGAGCCCTGTAGCTATCTTGACAACAGGAAGTCGGTCAGCGCATTTGCAAACCCCCATATGGACATGGATATGGAGACTTACGACGAATTAATCCAGCATGGATTTCGTCGGTCAGGCGGCTATATCTACCGGCCCCACTGCCCAAGTTGCCAGGAATGTATATCGGTTCGAGTTCCCGTTAAAAATCACCGGTATTCGCGTAATGAACAACGCGTGTTACGCCGCAACAGGGATATTACCCAGTTCAGCTGCAATGGTAAGTTTCGCGAACAACACTTCAATTTATATAAGCGCTATATCAATAGCCGTCATAGTGATGGCACGATGGCTAATCCAGGCAAGTCAGACTACCATCGATTCCTGATTTGCGACTGGACCGAAACAATATTTACCGAATTTCGTCTCAATGGGCTGTTGATTGCCGTCGCGGTAGCCGATGTGATGAGTACTGGTCTCTCGGCTGTTTATACATTTTTCGATCCCGATTATGCCAACCGCAGTCCCGGACATTTCGCGATACTGCATCAGATAGAGCAGGTCAAATTGCGCGATCTTGACTATTTATACCTTGGATACTGGATTAAAGATTGTGAAAAAATGAGCTACAAGCGTCGCTACAATCCCCTGGAAGGTTTTATCAACGATCATTGGGTACCCCTCTAGATTTATTTTACAGGCTCTCCGGCCTGCCCTTTCGTGTCAGCGTATTTATCCCATCACCCGTAGATTCATCATGGCCGGGCTTACCACCAGTATTCGAGTAGAGCGACGAACCCAATCCATAGCACCAGCGAACGCAGCACCAGTCCGCGACTGGCCTTTATTAGCTCTGCATTGGGTAAATTGGCAACTCCTTCCTCGGTGCGGATCGATGCCAGGCCTACCTGCTGTAAATAACTATCGTTCACCGCGCCGACATCAACTTCGAACATGGATTGTTCGCGCAGGCGTTTCAATCCGGCATCGAAATTGCCACAAATCAAAAAAGCAAACCCGCTTAAATGCGCCGGAATCCATTCCAACCAGGCCATTAATTGCCTGGATTTATGGTTGATGTTCTGGTAATCCGATACAAAATTCTGCGCCGCAATACGCTCCAGCAACCGATAGACAACCAGAACAACCGGGCCACCAACGACCGTCCAGAATACCACCGAATACAGGTTGCGATTGGCGAGAACGAAGATGCTGCCTGCTACCTGCCTGATCTGTACCTCAGGCTCGGAATCGACATCGGCGCCAAACATAGCCCCAGCGTCCCGTGCCGCCCGATCATGATCGGACTCAGTCAGGGCATCTATATAGGCGTCGATATCCCGGTCCAGGCTACGTGATCCAAGGCAGAGGTACACCACGACTGTATAAAATGCGAGCGTAAATAAATTGATCGAGCCGAAGGCAAACACGCTATTGACCAGACTGATAAGAAGCAACACCGGAACAACGATAAAACCGAGCATCGGCCAGGGACCAAACCGGCCGGCCTTCCAGCGATCACCCAGCAATTGGCAATAGTTAGTAATCCATCGATCCGACCGGTAAGCCAGCAAATCGGGAAAGATTCGGTCCAGCACCAAAGCGATGAT
>JBGMRM010000284.1:0-3700 GCA_048061415.1 Gammaproteobacteria bacterium
GGCGGTCATGTCGCGCACGAGCCCCCAGGGATGGGACGGTCCGACGCATCGGTACAGCGTTCCTGTAAATATATACCGGTGGTTACGCTCCCCAGAGTCAAGTTACTGCCAACAATCGCTAATCAAAATTCAAGTATCACCGAGAATGACTTTGAGTATTTTATTGTTCTTAAGGGTTTTTCATCGAATTTAAAAAATATTCCGGGTAGTAGTGAACTAAACCCCAAGCAGCAATTCCAGCTCGTGCAGGTTGGATATCTG
Organism: Gammaproteobacteria bacterium; assembly: GCA_048061415.1. Lineage (GTDB taxonomy): Bacteria > Pseudomonadota > Gammaproteobacteria. Next base: position 262 of record JBGMRM010000284.1, read on the forward strand.
GTGCCTGGGCGGTGGCAGGTGTTGGGGCCAGGGTTTATTTTCACGATTGATCCATACCGCCTCCAGACCTGCTTCCAGCGGGCCTGCGACATCGAATACCGGGTCGTCCCCGACATATAAAACCTGGTGCGCCTCGACTTCAAATCGCTCGACCAGATCGTGGTATATCTGGCGGTCGGGTTTGGCTACTTTTAACTCGGAAGCGCTCACGGCATGCTCGATTAAATGCCCGAGTCCTACTCTTTCGACACTGGCATTACCATTACTGATCGACCCCAGTTTGAATTTTTTGCTCAATCGTTCCAGACAGGGAATGACGTCTTCATAAAAGCTCACCTGTTGCCTGGCATGGTAAAAGACCTCGAACCCGTCGCTTGAGAATGGCTCCGAGTCGTATTGCGCTTCGGCGGCCAAAAATTTTAAAAACTCGTAGCGCATGAGCGACAGATCGACTGAAAAATGTGGTTCACGCGCCATGAACTGTTTGCGCAACTCAACCAGGGCTTCGGCACTAAATTCTGTGCTGATACGCGGGTAATGCCGCTCCAGCCATCGATACAGTGTCGCCTCGGCATGTTCGATCACCGGCATGCAGGGCCACAAAGTATCGTCAAGGTCGAAGGCGATAACGGTTATTTCTTTCAATCAGCTCAGCTCTGTAACGGGGAAGCCCAAATTTTAAAGGACTTGCCTGTCGTTAGGGAAGCGCTGTGGTAGATTGATCGCTGTTATTTCTTTCACTACGGGCATTTGTTCATTAAAATCAGCACAATCTACTTTCCCCGCTCAAAGGATGACTCAACTCACTCGCCACAAGACTCGCTCGGTATCGATAAACGCTGTACAAATCGGCGGAGGTGCACCGGTTGCGATCCAGTCGATGACCAATACCGATACCGCGGACATCCGGGCAACGGTTGAACAGATCAAATTACTCTGTGACGCCGGCTCGGAACTGGTGCGTGTGACGGTCAACAACGATAGCGCGGCAAAAGCCGTACCGCACATAGTGGAACAACTCGCAACGCAGGATTATACGCTTCCAGTCATCGGTGATTTCCATTTCAACGGGCACAAATTGCTCAGGCAACACGATGCCTGTGCCCGTACTTTGGCCAAATACCGGATCAATCCAGGCAACGTGGGGCGGGGCAGGAAGCGCGATATTCAGTTTAGCGAAATGATCGAAATAGCCTGTAAATACGAAAAACCCGTTCGTATTGGCGTCAACTGGGGTAGCCTGGATCAACAACTACTCGCGGGGTTACTCACTCGAAATGCGAATCTGGCCGACCCCTTAAGCCTTAACGAAGTCATACGGCGGGCCGTGGTCGAATCGGCGCTAACGAGCGCACAATTTGCCGAGGATATAGGTCTCGATGCCGATCGAATCGTTATCAGTTGCAAGATGAGCCGGGTCGCTGACCTGGTCAGCGTTTATCAGGCACTGGCGCAACAGTCCGACTATGCATTGCACCTGGGTCTGACTGAGGCGGGTATGGGCGACAAGGGCATCGTTGCCTCAAGCTCGGCACTCGCTATTTTACTGAATCAGGGCATAGGCGATACGATCCGAATCTCGCTGACACCCGAGCCCGGCGCATCGCGTGAACGCGAAGTAAAGGTCGCTCAGCAGATACTTCAGGCGCTGGAATTACGTTCGTTTGCCCCGACGGTGGTCGCCTGCCCTGGCTGCGGGCGAACCACGAGCGAATATTTTCAGGTACTGGCGAAGGAAATTCAGCAGCAGCTGGATGAGTCAATGCCGGCCTGGAAATACAACTACCCGGGAGTAGAATCGATGAGCGTAGCAGTCATGGGATGCGTGGTTAACGGCCCCGGGGAAAGCAAACATGCGAATATCGGCATCAGTTTACCTGGCACCGGCGAACAACCAGTCGCGCCAGTCTACGAAGATGGAATAAAAACCGTCACCCTCAAGGGTGACAGGATCGCAGAAGAATTTATCGGAATGGTCAATGACTATGTGGTTAGTCATTACTCGCCCTGAATAAACCTGCCGGTCTTCCCTACCTGAATTCCTCGATTTGGCAGGCGACTTCATAGACCGACTCATTATCGGTAACGCGCGTAACAACGACGATGGCTTCCATGGGAGAGGTTAATGAATTACTGGGCGTTAAAACGATATCGAGAGATTCGCCTTCTTCAAAATCTTCGTTTGAAGTAAACAGGATCCCCTTGTTGCTTAAATTAATGACATGCCCTTCGAAAGACTCATGTTCATCTTTTTTGGAAAAGCTAAGCGCACAATCGATCGCCATTCGCTGGAAATCTCTCTTTTCCGCATAATCAGCCATTAACCAATACCTTTCAAATACTGAACAGTTTTCCAACGTTGGCGATATCGAGATTTTTTTCCACTTCTGCTTACACCGGTTTAATCTCAATCACTTAAATCTTTATCTCTTGCTGGCCCTTTATTACTTAACCTACTGAAAATCTGGCCCAGGCGTTACAATCTGCTCCCTACTGTATAGACCAGTTTCAAATTGTTTTCACCTGCCGATAATAATAATTGCACCCGAGCTCAGGGAAAAAATGGGAGAAATAGCGATTATGGCCTGTTTGGCCTTTGCGAATCTACGGATATGAGGGTGCGAAGTGGGTATGCTTACACGTTCCCGGGATTCGGTTAATTCAATATTATCCGAACAGGCAGTAGTCAATGTGGCTAGGCAACTTCGATCCGATTTTTGCCTTCCTGCTTGGCCTGGTAAAGGGCCTGATCGGCGCGCTTAAAGGCTTCGGCAAGGCTGTCGTCTGGCTTTATCATCGTAATCCCTATGCTCAATCTTATCTGTCCGTTCATGGTAGAGGTGGGTAACCTGAGCTTCTCTACGCCTGCACGAATTCGCTCACCGACATCCAGTGCGCCATTGATATCGGTATGCGGTTTTGAGCGCGGTCTGGTACATCATGGCATTTTTCAGGGGTTGGACCAGGGCGCACAAAAAGTCTTCCAGATCGCCTAACTCGCTATCGCTAAACCCATAACTGCGGTATAGCGATATGTTTCCTAATTGCCGATCCTGAATACTGAGACGATAGCTCACCTCGAATCCCTCGATTTCACCCTGGGAAAGAACTGTTTCCCCGTCTGGTGCTTCGAAGCGATAGCCGGTATAGGAAATATCGGCTCGAATTTCATCGGTAAACGACTCGATAATTTTAGCAGGTTCGAGGTAACGCGATAGCAGGTCCGACAGGCGCAAAATACAAATATATTTTTGGCTATTACTCTGGCGCTCCGATCGCCTGGGATCGGGGTTTTCCCTCGTTAACCATTATTCTCGATTGTGACATTTTAATGGATGCCGGCTCGGGGGCCGGTATGACGGGCTTTTTGTATTTACTGCGTAGTTTTAGAGGCTCGTTAATAAGTATTCGAATTTATTACTCATAAACAGAGCAAATC
>JBGMRM010000285.1:0-3695 GCA_048061415.1 Gammaproteobacteria bacterium
CTGATCTCCGGCTATCGGTATTACCGAGGTATGGCGAATCGCACCCTCCGAAAACACCGCGATATCGGTCGTACCACCGCCGATATCGACCAGGCAAACCCCAAGTTCCTTTTCGTCATCGGTCAGCACAGCTGCACTCGATGCCAGTTGTTCGAGGATAATGTCGTCGACTTCGAGACCGCAGCGGCGCACGCATTTAATGATATTCTGCGCCGCACTCATCGCACCGGTGACCAGGTGTACTTTCGACTCAAGGCGCACCCCCGACATACTGATCGGGTCACGTATACCTTCTGAACTATCGATCACAAATTCCTGCGGGATCAAATGCAAAATACGTTGGTCCGCCGGGATCGCGACCGCCTTTGCGGCCTCGATCACTCGCGAGACATCTGCCGCGGTCACTTCCTTATCCTTGATCGCGACTATGCCATGCGAATTGATACTACGAATATGACTGCCTGCGATTCCGGCGAATACCGAACGAATCTGACACCCGGCCATCAACTCCGCCTCTTCCACCGCGCGCTGGATAGACTGTACGGTAGATTCGATATTCACTACCACGCCCTTCTTTAATCCCCGCGAAGGCTGGGTGCCTATGCCGATAATTTCAATTTCACCTTCCTCGGTGATCTCGCCGACTATCGCGAGCACCTTCGAGGTGCCGATATCTAGTCCGACGATTAAATTATTGGCTGCCTTTTTAGACATTGGTGTTACCCCATATCGATGCTTCGCTGCGGCCTCTTAGCGCATCCTTTTTCCAGGCCACCGCGAATCCATTGCTATAACGCAAATCGAGTAACTCGATTTCGTTTCGCCGGGGCTGTATTTGACTCAAATATATCGTTAGCAGGCGCTCGACCTTGCGCTCGATATCGTCTCGGCCCACTTTTATTTTCAACCCGCTGGCAAGCTCGATGTCGAGCGCGCCCCTGCTGTCCATTTTTACACTAACCACTTTTTCATCGAGCGTCTCGAAACGCGTGGCGAGCCGATAATAGCGGTACAGGATTTCATCCGGTCTGCTATTCACTGAATACACCAATGGCAGTTGTTTAAAGGCATCGGTACTGGCGCGATATACCACCGCCCTGTCGCTGATCAACTGCTCGTTATCCCAGCGCGCTACCGGCTTTTTTTCTACGATCCTGATATTGAGCCGATCGGGCCAGATGCGCCGGATCGATACCGAATCGGCCCACGACTTATCGGCCAGCTTTTTTTGTACCTGGTAGATATCGAGCGAGAAAAACCCTTCTCCAATATATTCCTGCAGGGTCGCCTCGACTTCTTTCTGGTCGATATACTGAAAGGTGCCGGACAACTGGATTGTCCTGATCGGGAACAATGTATCTTGCTGGGACAGGTACACCCAGGTGACCAGAAGCGGTACTAACAGGAGAATCCAGTTGTAAGATCGGCGCCACTGAAACTCAGCCGATTGCCCCGTGCTATATCGCTTCGCCTGCGCATCTGGTTTGCGGAATTTAATCATGACTATCACCCCCGTTAAGCGTTAACTCCAAAATCTTCAGAACCAGGTCCGGCATTTCAAGGCCGGCCTGTCTTGCCGCCATCGGCACCAGGCTATGGTCGGTCATCCCCGGTACCGTGTTGATCTCGATAATCCAGGGCTTCATATCTTCGTCCAGCATCAGGTCGACACGACCCCAATACTCCACGCCGGTTACCCTGACCGTTTGCTCCACCAGTTGATTAATTTCGGCTACGCTGTTGTCGTCAAGCCCGCTTGGGCAGGTATAAATCGTATCGTCCGCCAGATACTTTGCCTCGTAATCATAAAACTCACGAGGCGTGTCCAGTTTGATCAACGGCAATACCGTCCTGTCCAGAAAACCCGCGGTGTACTCTCCGCCACTGACAAATTTTTCCGCGAAGGCTTCACCATAACGGCTCGCTTTTTTCCAGGCGGGTAGCAGATCGGCCGCGCTGTGTACCGGCGTCATGCCGATGCTCGAGCCTTCCAGATTCGGCTTGACGAACACGGGTAATCCCAGTTCGTCCAGCAGGCGGGTACAGTCTTCTTTACTGTTGAGTTCGATAAATTCGGGCGTCGGTATCGAGCAGCCGCGCAGCACCCTCTTGGTAGCCAGCTTATCCATGGCGAGCGCCGACGCACCCACCCCACTGCCGGTATAAATAATGCCCAGCAGGTCCATCACCGCCTGGATCGTGCCGTCTTCGCCACCACGCCCATGTAGAATGTTAAATACGCGATCGGCTTCGAGACTGGACAACTGGCTGATCGCATCCTGCTGCAAATCGAGCTTGAAGGCGTCGACCCCGGCGGAAATCAGGCCCTGGTAAACCGCGTTGCCACTTTTCAGCGACACTTCGCGTTCGGCCGAAGTACCACCCATCGCTACCGCAACCCTGCCGCAGCGCTGCACCGAACCCGCGTCGGGAAGCAGGTCGGAATAATTCATGACGCCTCCCCGACGATGCGCACTTCGGTTTCCAGCACTACGTCAAACTTTTGCCTGACAGTCTGCTGAATCAACCCGATTAACGCCTCGATATCGCTGGCGCTGGTTTGTGGCTTGCTGATAATAAAGTTCGCGTGCTTTTCCGATACACAGGCGCCGCCCTGGCAATGCCCTTTCATACCGGCCGACTCGATCAGGCGCGCGGCGTGATCGCCCCTGGGGTTTTTAAATACCGATCCGCAGGATGGCTGGCCAATCGGCTGGCTGGCATTACGCTGTAGCAGCAATTGCCTGACGCCGGACTCCTGCCCGGCCTGCCTCGCCGTGAAATGGAATAACGCCGATGCAAACCATTCATCGTCAGGGCACGAAACACTACGATAGGCAATAGAAAATTCAGATGGGTCTCGATCGATTAATCGTCCCTGTCTGTCGATCATCGTCACGCGCTCCACATGGCTCCAGGTTTCGCTGCCAAATGCGCCGGCGTTCATCGTCAGGGCGCCACCGACGGTGCCCGGAACACCCGCGAGGAATTCTCCACCCGTGAGCTCGTGCTTGAGGCAAAGTTTGGCGAGCTTCATATTGGTCACGCCACATTCGGCATAAATTCTACCGTTATCGAGCAGTTCGAGCCGGTCCAGCGCGTTCAGTGGTGCGATCACGTCGCCTCGAATACCACCGTCGCGCACCAGCATATTACTCCCCAGCCCCACCCAGGTAACCGGGGTATCGGGGTCCAGTGCCGCGAGATAAACCTGTAGATCGGACATATCTGAGGGGATATAGTAACGCTCGGCATTTCCGCCCACGCGCCAGCTCGTATGCTTCGACATGGGTTCTTCGTGCAATAGCTGTCCGCGAAATGTGATCGTTTCACCCATGATCATTGCCCTCTCCCGTGGCCTTCGAGAAAAGCTGTAGACCAGGCTCCGATACTACCCGCCCCCAGGGTCAGGAAGATATCGCCATCGCTCAATAGATCCTCGATCACCTGATCGAGGGTCTCGAAGTCTTCGACGAATACCGGGTCTACTTTTCCACGAATACGGATCGACCGCGCCAAAGCCCTGCCGTCTGCATCCTTGATTGGCTTTTCACCAGCCGGATATACTTCGAGCAACACGAGTCGATCGACCTCGGAGAGCACCTGGCTAAAATCTTCGAACAGGTCCCGGGTTCTGGTGAATCGGTGTGGCTGAAAAACCACGGTCAGGCGTTTATCGGGCCAGGCCGCGCGAA
>JBGMRM010000286.1:0-3663 GCA_048061415.1 Gammaproteobacteria bacterium
TTTGATCAACCCAGATAGCATTATCCAGGATCGCACCGGTAAAATTCGCACCCTTCCCGACATGAGCAGCCGGTATCGGGTAGCGTCATCATGGTGTCGCGCGAGGGAACCCGTCCAATGCTGGTAGAAATCCAGGCTTTGGTCACCGAGAGTCATTCCGGGCACCCGCGCAGAATCAGTATCGGGCTCGAAGCGAACCGACTGGCCATGTTGTTGGCTATCCTACAACGTCATGGCGGTATCCCGCTCTATGATCAGGACGTGTTCGTTAACGCGGTCGGCGGCGTACGCATTTCAGAAACCGGCGCCGATCTCGCTGTGGTACTGGCGATACTGTCCAGTTATCGAGACAAGCCTGTAAGCAATCATTTGCTGGTATTTGGCGAAGTCGGCCTGTCGGGTGAAATAAGGCCCGTGCCGAATGGTGAAGAACGATTGCGCGAAGCGAGTAAGCATGGATTCGAGACCGCTATCATACCGAAGGCCAATATGCCCCGGCAAAACCGCATCAAAAATTTAACATTGATCCCAGTTAATCATTTGGCTGACACCCTGGATGCTTTATAATTTTAACAACTGGTTATATTAAGAATTGAGCGGTTTTCTTTGGACCGAAATTAGAATACGAGAATCGATATGTCTAAAACTGACGACAAGTTGAAGGATTTTGAAAAATCGATGAGCCAACTTGAAAAAATCGTATCGCAGATGGAAAGTGGCGAACTCGGCCTGGAGGAATCGCTGGCTCAGTTTGAGAAAGGAATTACGCTTGCGCGGTCCTGTCAGGATACGCTGGCCAAAGCAGAATTACGCGTCGAAAAGTTAATTGAAAAAAACGGATTGCAACAGGCCATACCATTTGAAAATCTAGATGAAGATTGACTCGGAAGGGTTCAGATCTCTGCGCAAAGAATATCGACTCAGGGTGGAGCAAACCCTCGATCAGTGGCTACCGGACGAGCAGGTCAATCCAGTCGAATTACACCAGGCAATGCGTTATTCGGTTCTGGCGCCTGGAAAGCGTGTGCGGCCGATACTGGTCTACGCCACTGCCTCGGCGCTGGGTCTCGATTTGCAGCTGGTGGATGGCGCCGCCACAGCGGTTGAGATGATTCATGCCTACTCGCTGATCCACGACGACCTGCCGGCCATGGATAATGATGATTTGCGCCGGGGTCGCCCTACCTGTCACCGAAAATTTGACGAAGCAACCGCGATACTCGCCGGTGACGCTCTACAGGCGCTGGCCTTTTATATTCTGAGCCACGACAGCAACATGACTAGCAGTAGCAGGGCACGCTTGCAAATGATCGAAAAACTTTCCCTGTTTTCCGGTTCACGTGGAATGGCGGGCGGTCAGGCGAGCGATCTGGCATCGGTCGGTAAAACGCTCAACATCGCCGAGCTGGAAACCATGCACATCCATAAAACCGGCGCCCTGATAAGAACCTGCATTCAACTCTCGGCCCTGAGCACGGATCAGCTTGGCGCCGAGCAATTTAAAGCCCTCGACACCTATGCAAAATGCATCGGGCTGTCGTTCCAGGTTCAGGATGACATACTCGATGTAATCGGTGATACCAGTACGCTGGGTAAGCCCCAGGGTTCTGACATCGAGCGTAACAAACCCACCTTTCCATCGGTGATCGGACTCGATGCTTCGCGCGAAAAGGCCCTCGAATTGCATCACAAGGCTTTGGATGCACTGTCGATTTTTGGTGAGGAAGCCGAGATTTTAAGGTATATTTCGGCATGGTTTGTAGAGCGCACCCACTAACGATGACTTCCGAAAATATCTCTTTGCTGGACAGCATCCAGTCACCAGCGGATTTACGCGCGCTCGAGCAAAAACAGTTACCGCAACTGGCCGATGAATTACGCGCATTTATCATAGAAAGCGTATCCAAAACCGGCGGTCATCTGGGCTCCGGGCTCGGGTCGGTCGAAATTACCATCGCATTGCATTACCTGTTCGATACGCCGCACGACCGCCTGATCTGGGATGTTGGACATCAGTGCTATCCGCATAAGATACTGACCGGCCGACGTGAACGAATGTCCGGGTTAAGGCAACAGGGTGGATTGTCCGGATTTCCAAAAATTAGCGAGTCGGAATACGATACTTTCGGCGCCGGCCATTCGAGCACCTCGATTAGTGCCGCGCTCGGCATGGCTATAGCGGCCAGTGAGCAGGGTATCGATCGTAAAATCGTCGCCATCATTGGCGATGGCGGCATGACGGCTGGTATGGCTTATGAAGCCCTGAATCACGCCGGCAGCATCGACACCGATTTACTGGTGATATTAAACGATAACGAAATGTCGATATCACCCAATGTCGGCGCCATGTCCAAATATCTATCTCGAATCTGGTCCGGCAAGATATACACGACGATACGCGCTGGAAGTAAAAAAGTCCTGAATCGATTACCTGCGGTGTGGGAACTCGCGCGTCGTGCAGAAGAACATATGAAAGGCATGGTTGTTCCAGGTACCTTATTCGAAGAACTCGGTTTTTCATATTATGGCCCTATCGACGGTCATAATTTGAATGAAGTCATTCGCCTGGTAAAAAACCTTCAAAAAATCCCCGGCCCGCGGCTACTGCATATCGTGACGCAGAAAGGCAAGGGCTATGCCCCGGCTGAAGAAGATGCCTGCAAGTTCCACGGGGTTGGACCGTTTGATCCGGAAACTGGCCTGTCACGGGTGTCTAGCAAACCCGGTGTTCAGTCTTATACCCAAATATTTTCTGACTGGCTGGTAAAAAAGGGTCAGGAGGATCCGCTACTGCACGCGATTACACCGGCGATGCGAGAAGGTTCGGGGCTGGTGGAATTTGCACAGCAGATGCCTGAGCGATACCACGATGTCGGGATAGCCGAGCAGCATTCCGTCACCCTTGCTGCAGGCATGGCGCGTGACGGCTTAAAACCGGTGGTCGCTATTTATTCGACTTTCCTGCAGCGCGCTTATGATCAGTTTATACATGACGTCGCAGTACAGAACCTGGACGTTCTGTTTGCGGTGGATCGAGCCGGTATCGTTGGCGCCGATGGCGCGACCCACACCGGCAGTTTCGACACCAGTTACGCCCGCTGCATACCCAATGCTATCCTGATGGCCCCGGCAAATGGCGAGGATATGTTTGAATTACTCAATGCTGCCTATCTATACCCTGGGCCCGCCCTGGTTCGTTATCCGCGCGACAGCACTGCCAAACCAGATACTATCAATACCAGCGTAGCAGCACAGATCGGCAGGGGAGTACTGGTACGCAAGGGATCGGATACCGCACTACTGGTATTCGGCACGCTACTCGATATCGCACTCGATGTAGCCGAGGAACTCGACTTGAGTGTTGCCAACATGCGTTTTATCAAACCGCTGGATCGGGCGTTAATAGAGCAACTGGCGTCAAACCATAAAAATTTAGTTACGATCGAAGACAGTTCTGTGTTGGGCGGTGCTGGCAGTGCAGTGCTGGAATTTCTCAATCAGCGACAAATTACCAAACGATGCCTACGTCTTGGCCTGTCCGATAACTTCCCATCGCAGGGCAGCCGAGAGCAGGTTTTGCAGGAATTTGGGCTCGACAGGGCCGGCATAAGGAAATCGATTGTAGAATTTACGGGCATTAAAGTATCAGACAACGTAAATCAT
>JBGMRM010000287.1:0-3656 GCA_048061415.1 Gammaproteobacteria bacterium
CAGCGATCCTGTCCGGCGAAGTTGATGCCGGTTCGACCGGTCTTTCCGAAGCGATTGCGCTCGCCAAATCGGGAGAGATGCGGATCCTTGCGGTCACTTCCGATGAGCGGGTTCCCGCGTTCATGGACGCGCCAACGCTCAAAGAGCAGGGGGTCGATGTCACTTTCGTCAACTGGCGAGGGTTTTTTGCAGCGCCTGGTTTGCCCGAGGCCAAAGCCCACGCCTATCGGGATGCACTCGCGAAGATGTACAAGACACCGGAATGGGAAGCCGTGCGTGCACGCAATGGCTGGGTTAATATTTATAACTCCGGCGAAAAATTCTCCACCTTCCTTGCCGATCAGGAAACGGTTATCAAGGACTTGATGACAAAACTTGGTTTCCTGTAACAGACCACAGGGCCGGGGCTGCTCGATTGAGCTCCGGCTTTTCAAGCTGGCAAACCAGTTTTTATCTCGATCAGGACCGCTATGACGCTCGACCGCGCAATTGCCGGGATATTTGTTCTCCTTTGCCTGATCTATGGCTACACTGCCTTTGTCACGATGGAGGCCAATCTCCTTCCATTTGAGCTAAACATGACTTTTCTGCCCAACACCATGCCGAAATGGTTGAGTGTTCTCGGTGTCATTACTGGACTGGTCGTGGTGATTCAATCGGGTCCAAAAGCCGACGATGAAATCGATGCCGGTGAAATCGATTATCGGAATTTGCGGCAATACAAGCTTGCCCAGGCGTTATTTCTTTTAGGGTTGATGGTTGCCTATGCGCTGCTTTTGCGCCCGATCGGTTTCCTTGCCGCGACGACGCTGTTTCTGGCAGGCGGGAGTATGATCCTGGGCGAGCGAAAGTATATTGTGCTCATCCCCATAGCGGTTTTTACCGCATTTTTTATCTGGTATCTGGTGCAGGAGGTGTTGGGGATATTCCTGCGTCCCTGGCCCTGGTTTATTTAAAGAGTATATCGGGTGTTTGAAGGAATTCTCCAGGGACTTGCGACCGCCTTAACGCTACAGAATCTTGTTATGGTCGTTGCCGGGTGCCTGATCGGTACGATCATCGGTATGCTCCCGGGTCTGGGCCCGATGTCGATAATCGCAATCATGATCCCGGTCGCGATCAAGATCGGCGATCCCTCCGCGGCGCTCATTCTGTTGGCCGGGGTCTATTACGGCGCGATATTTGGTGGCTCCACTTCGTCGATCCTGATCAACGCCCCGGGCATTGCCGGTACCGTGGCCACTGCCTTCGACGGCTATCCGCTGGCCCGCCAGGGAAAAGCAGGTAAGGCCCTGACCATCGCCGCCATCTCCTCGTTTGCCGGGGGTACGGTGGGTGCGATCCTGTTGATGGGATTCGCGCCCGCACTGGCCTCGGTTGCGCTGCTGTTTCATTCCGCCGAATATTTTGCGCTGATGATTGTGGGCCTGTCGGCGATCTCGGCGTTTGCCGGGACGGGCCAGGTCGCCAAAGCCCTGATGATGACGGTTCTGGGGGTAATGTTGGCTACCGTGGGTGAAAGCGCACAGTTCAACGCGCCTCGCTTTACCATGGGAATACTGGACCTGCAAAGTGGCATCAGTTTCATTACGCTGGCGATGGCGCTGTTTGCCCTGCCCGAAGCGCTGTATCTGGTGCTCGACCCGAGGCGCTCGAATACCGGCGCTGCCGGTGGTAAGATCAAGGACCTGCGCATCACCAAAGCCGAAGCCAGGCAAATAGCGCCTGTGGTCGGACGGCAGTCGATCCAGGGATTTTTGATCGGCGTGATGCCTGGCGCGGGCGCCACCCTCGCCTCGTTTCTGGGCTATGCCGTCGAGCGTAACCTGGCCAAAGGCGAAGAGCGGGCCGAATTTGGCAAGGGTTCGATCAAGGGGCTCGCGGCGCCCGAGACTGCCAATAACGCGGCCTGTACCGGATCCTTCGTTCCACTGCTGACGCTTGGCATCCCCGGTTCCGGCACCACGGCTATTTTGCTCGGCGCGCTGATTGCGCTCAATGTCACGCCGGGGCCGCGGCTGATGGTCGACAACCCGGCTATTTTCTGGTCGGTGATCATCTCCATGTATATCGGTAATGTCGTGTTACTGATCCTCAACCTGCCGCTTATTCCCTATATCGCCAAATTATTGCTGGTGCCGCGCAATTACCTGATCCCGTTCATATTGTTTTTCACCATGATGGGAAGCTATATCGGCCAGAACAATTCGACCGAGCTGTTGATACTCACCGGCATGGGTATAGTGGCGACTATCATGCGCTTTGCCGGCTTTCCCCTCGCGCCGATGCTGATCGGGTTTATTCTCGGGCAAATGCTGGAAGATAATTTTGCGCGTGCGATGAACCTGGCCGACGGTATCAGTTTTATGTGGGAACGCCCGATGACGACGGCGTTGCTGGTGATTGCGGTTGTGTTGTTATTTTTGCCTTCGATCAGGGAGCAGCTCGCTGCCTGGCGACGGCGCGGTATCGCTGAAGGAGACTGATAAAAATGATTGCCGTTATTTTCGAGTTAGAACCGAAGGCGGGTGAAGAGGATACTTACTTTTCCATCGCCGCCGAATTAAAACCGCTGGTAGAGCAGGCCGATGGATTGCTATCGCTGGAGCGATTCCAGAGCCTCGGTAATCCGCAAAAGTTTTTGTCCCTGTCGTTTTGGCGCGACGAAGACGCGGTTACGGCATGGCGTAATAACTTCGATCATCGGGCAGCGCAAAAGCGCGGCCGTGCACAGGTTTTTCAAAATTACAGGCTCAGGGTGGCGTCGGTGATCCGCGACTATGGATTGCTTGAACGAGAGCAGGCGCCCGAAGACCTGGGCCCGTATAACGGAGACTAAAATGTCAGAGTATTTTGCCACGGTGCGCTGGCTGCGCGGCAAGGACGAAGCCTATATCGATAATCGCTACAGCCGCGGGCACGAATGGCATTTCGATGGCGGGGTTACGGTACCGGCCTCGTCGTCCCCGCATGTGGTGCCCCCGCCCTGTTCGGTCGAGGCCAACGTCGATCCGGAAGAAGCCTATGTCGCCTCGCTATCGAGCTGCCATATGCTGTTTTTCCTTTCGATTGCCGCAAAAAACAAATTCGTGGTCGACGAGTATGTAGACGATGCACTAGGCGTGATAGAAAAGGATGCCGAAGGCAGGCTCGCGATGACGCGGGTGACCCTGCGGCCGCAGGTAAAGTTCTCCGGCGACAGGCGCCCCGATCTCCCCCAACTCGAAAAAATGCACCATCAGTCGCACCAGCAATGCTTCATCGCCAACTCGGTGAAAACCGAAGTGATAACCGAAATTTCGACTCGGGATAATAAAAATTTGTCATCCCGGACTTGATCCGGCATGACCGCCAGGATACCCAAAGCGTTCGCGATGCTCACGGGGCAGGCTCTGGTGGAAATGCAATAGGGTTGTTTCGGTCCGACGTATCGGGAACAACCCTTGCCCATTGATAACGGAGCCGACGTTCACCACAGGCGTCTCGTTGCAATAGATTCCGGCTCGGAGGCCGGAATGACGAGGTGGAAAGTACCACGCTAACCCGGCGTTAAAAATACCAGGCGAGTTGCAGGAAGACCGACTCGTCGATACTCAAGGGTCTGCCGGGAACGCCGGAATCGATGCCGCCGAATTCAGAGCCCTCGTCGCCGGCTG
>JBGMRM010000288.1:0-3650 GCA_048061415.1 Gammaproteobacteria bacterium
TTCGTAATCGAAAGCAATATCCTCATTGGTAATGCCACCTGGCCGATCGAATTAACCCTGACCAATCGTGATACCATGAGGTTTCGAATGCTGCTCGGGCGCCGTGCGATGGAAAACAGGGTCGTCATCGACCCTGCTACATGTTATCTAAACGGCAAATTATATCCTCGCAAACTGTACCAACTTTAAGCGGAATCGCAGGCATGAAAATAGCGTTACTATCGAGAAACCGAAAACTGTATTCTTCCCGGCGCATTATCGAAGCGGCGGAAGAACGGGGTCACGAAATCAGGGTCATCGACGTATTGCGCGCCTATATGAACATCGTATCGCACAAACCCTCTGTCCATTACAGGGGTGAAATACTGGAAGGATTCGATGCGGTTATCCCACGCATCGGAGCCTCGGTGACCCATTACGGCACCGCGGTATTGCGCCAGTTTGAAATGATGGGCGTCGCGCCCCTGAACGAATCGGTTGCGGTCACACGCTCGAGGGATAAATTACGGTCGCTGCAATTATTGTCACGCAAGGGTATCGGCATGCCGCTGACCGGCTACGCCAGTAAGCCGGACGATATCAAGGATGTGATCAAAATGGTCGGTGGTGCGCCACTGGTGGTCAAACTGTTGCAGGGCACCCAGGGTATCGGTGTGGTACTGGCCGAAACCCAAAAAGCAGCCGAGAGCGTTATCGAGGGATTCATGGGCGTGAAAGCCGATATCCTGATCCAGGAATTTATCAAGGAAGCCGGTGGCTCCGACATCCGCTGTTTTGTCATCGACGGCAAGGTAGTGGCCGCGATGAAACGCCAGGCGCCGAAGGGCGAGTTTCGTTCCAACCTTCATCGTGGGGGAACATCGAGCCTGATCAAGATCACCCCGGAAGAACGCTCGACCGCCGTTCGCGCGGCCAGAATCATGGGGTTGAATGTCGCCGGCGTCGACCTGTTGCGCTCTAACCACGGGCCGGTGGTGATGGAAGTGAATTCGAGTCCAGGGCTGGAAGGGATCGAAGGCGCGACCGGCAAGGACGTCGCCGGGATGATGATAAGCTATATGGAGAAAAGTTGTAAACCGGGCAAAACTAAAACGCGCGGTAAGGGTTAGCCGTTATGAGGCTCATCGCCTGATGCGGGCCGAGATTGAGATAGCAGGGGTCAGGGTAAAACCTGGAACGCGCCAGTCGATCGATATTCCACTGCCCAGTTACTACACTCGTAGCAGCGCGTGTATGCCTATCCATGTGGTGCATGGGCGCAGCCCCGGACCCTGTTTGCTGGTCTGTGCCGCTATCCATGGAGATGAAATCAACGGGGTAGAGATCGTGCGCAGAATTTTGCTACACAAATCGATCAACAGCCTCAGGGGGACACTGATCGCTATCCCGATTGTCAATGTCTTTGGGTTTGTCTCCAAGTCGCGTTACCTGCCCGACCGCCGCGATTTAAACCGTTCGTTTCCGGGCTCGGAAACCGGTTCGATGGCTTCTCGCCTGGCAAATGTGCTGATGTCCGAAGTGATGCCGCATTGCAGTCACGTAGTCGACCTGCATACCGGTGCGGTATACCGCGAAAACCTGCCGCAAATTCGCGCCAAGGTAATCGGTGAACCCGAAACCGAAGCGATGGCGCGCGCATTTGGTGTCCCGGTGATTTTGAATTCAGAGTTACTCGATGGTTCGTTTCGCATGGCGGCGCGCGCGCAGGAAATCCCGGTGATCCTGTACGAAGCCGGCGAAGCCCTGCGCTTCGATGAAGTGGCTATCCGCGCCGGGGTAAAAGGCGTGCTCGGCGTGATGTCGCACCTTGGAATGCGTAGAAAAAGCCGCGCCCACAACCAGACAAATTGCCTGATTGCCAACACCAGCCATTGGGTGCGCGCGCACCGGAGCGGTATCCTGCGTTCGCTGATCGCGACCGGCGCAAAGGTAGAGCTGGACGATGTGCTGGCGTACATCAACGACCCGCTGGGCGAAAACAGCGAGCCGTTATTGAGCCCGATCGATGGAATAGTAATCGGAAAAACCAACCTGCCGCTGGTATTCGAAGGTGAGGCGGTATTCCATATTGCCAGGTACGAAGAAAGTGCCGACGAGGTTTCCAATCACATCGAAGCCTATCAGGATGAACTCGACCCACTTAGCGGTAATAGTATCAGCGGAGAACCGCCGCTGGTCTAAAGCGTTTATCAGGCGTTTTCGCTAGACAGGATTGCCGGCGTCCGCGCGGCGGCTTCCTCCCTGATAGGCCAGTGCACCGCGGCAGCGAATAATCCGAGCGCGACACCCAACCACCAGACCACGTCATAGGATCCTGTCCGGTCATAAAGAAACCCACCCATCCATACACCGAGAAATGAGCCAAGTTGATGGGAAAAAAATACGATGCCACCGAGCATGCCGAGGTATCGGGTGCCAAACATGACCGCAACCAGGGAATTAGTCGGCGCTACTGTGGAAAGCCAGAGGATGCCGATCACCACCGAAAAAACGACGACCGTAGTCGGCGTAGCCGGAATGAGTAAAAAGGCGCTAATGGCAACCGATCGAGCGATATAGATCCACACCAATATCATCGGCTTGGAATAGCGTTGACCGATAATACCCGAGGACAGCGAACCGATGATATTGAAAAATCCGATCAGGCTGATCGCGATTACCGCCCAACGCACCCCCATTCCGAGGTCACTGATATAGGCAGGAAAATGCGCGGCTATAAACGCAACCTGGAATCCGCAAACGAAAAACCCCGAAGTCAGCATCAAATACCCCTTGTGCGCAAAGGCCTCTTTCAAAGCTTCGCCAAGGGATTGCTCGAATTCGGCGCTGGCTATTTTGGAACTAGCGACATTACCGCGCAAGGCTATCGCCAGCACCGGGATGATCAACATGATCGAACTGAGCACGAGCAGGCTATCCGACCAGCCTAAAGAGTCGATCAACCCCCGGGAAATCGGTGCATATACAAACATGCCCGCAGACCCGGCTGCCGTACCCAGGCCAAATACCAACGAGCGCTTTTCGGCGCTAACTACCCGCGCCAGCGCAGCCAGAATGACGCCGAAAGAACTGGCCGCAACGCCCATCCCCACGAGGATTCCACCACCGATATACAACCACATCGGCGTAGCGGCGAAGGCCATGGTCACCAGACCGGCGATATATAGAAAGGCGCCGACAGTGAGTACCCGCCAGGTGCCATAGCGGTCGGCTATGGCGCCAAAAAAAGGTTGCCCGAGGCCCCAGAACAGATTTTGCAGGGCCATCGCCAGCCCGAACGTGGTGCGGTCCCAGCCCGTGTCCTGCAATATCGGCAATTGAAAAAATCCCATCGCCGAGCGCGGACCAAAGGCCACCAACGAAATGATGCAGGCGCTGGTTATGGCGATTACCGGAAAACTGATACGCCTGGGTGATTTAGTACTCAATAGGTTCCTGCTCACAGGCCTGAATGACGAATTTTTAAATCGGCCTGTCGGGGTAGAACGGAATTTCGTTTTTTGACTTCGGCAATAATCATGAAATAATCCTGCCATAAATATCTGGTATCGGCTACAGTCAATTTTTCGGACCATGGGTCATTCCAGCCGGTGACTTTAAAGTAATATTGAAATGATGAAAATAAAAATACTCGCGACCGGCGGCACCTT
>JBGMRM010000289.1:0-3641 GCA_048061415.1 Gammaproteobacteria bacterium
CAGTCGCATCGATATCGCGAGCGAAGTCGACAAGCCCTTCTGGCGACGTTAAGCTTTACCGCCCGCAACTGCTTCGCCGCGTTGCGGGCGCTCCTCCCTGGATAGTTTGGCTATGGATGGCCGCTTTTTTCCTGTTCCTGTCTCAGTTGCCGTATCCGCCTACTGCTTTAACCGGTAGCCGCTTTTAAACATCCACCATACCAGTAACAGACAGCCCAGCAGGAACAACATGATCATGCCCAGGCTGATGCCGACGCTCACGTCCGCCACTTCAAAAAAACTCCAGCGAAATCCACTGATCAAATAGAGTACCGGATTAAACAGGGTCACCGTTTGCCACGCGGGCGGCAGCATGCTGACCGAGTAAAAACTACCACCGAGAAACACCAGCGGCGTAATGATCAGCATTGGTATCAACTGTAGCTTTTCAAAATTAGTGGCCCACAGGCCGATAATAAAACCAAACAGCGAGAAAGAAATGCAGGTTAGAATTAAAAAAGTCAGCATCCAGAAGGGGTGAGCGATATTCAGGTCGACGAACAGGTTCGCGGTAATCAGGATAATGATTCCCAGGATCAGGGATTTCGACGCGGCGGCGCCGACATAACCCACGATTATTTCGAAGAAGGATATCGGCGCCGACATGACTTCATAAATCGCACCGGTAAATTTAGGAAAGAATATGCCGAACGAAGCATTAGCGATGCTTTGCGTCAGTAATGACAGCATGACCAGGCCGGGCACGATAAAAACCCCATAGGGTACCCCGTCAATTTCTTCGATACGCGAGCCGATAGCGGCGCCAAACACGACAAAATAAAGCGAGGTTGAAATCACCGGCGAAGCGATAGTTTGCAGCAGGGTATTCCAGGCGCGCAGCATTTCATTTCGGTAAATAACCCACATCGCCTGATAATTCATGATTGAGTCCTGACCAATTCGACGAAAATCTCTTCCAGTGAACTCTGGCTGGTCCTCAAATCTTTCATCGCTAATCCGGCTTCGTTTAAACTTTGCAATAGCGCGGTAATTCCGGTGCGACTCCCATGGGTTTGATAGGTATAGGTCAACTGGGCGCCATCGGCTGATAACTCGAGGTTATATTGCGTCAGGGATTCCGGCAGTGATTTTATCGGTTGCTTCATATCGAGCACCAGTTGTTTCTTGCCAAGCTCCCGCATCAGGGTTCGCTTCTGATCCACCAGCAATAACTCTCCATTGTTGATAACGCCGACACGCTCGGCTATTTCTTCGGCTTCGTCGATGTAATGCGTGGTTAAAATAATCGTCACACCGGATTCATGCAGACCTCGCACCAGCCCCCACATATCCTGGCGCAATTCCACGTCTACCCCGGCGGTTGGTTCGTCGAGAAACAGGATCCTGGGTTCGTGCGACAGGGCCTTGGCGATCAATACACGGCGTTTCATGCCGCCGGACAATTCCCTGAGTTCATTATCTTTTTTATCGTACAGCGACAGGTCCCTGAGTAATTTCTCGATAAATTCAGGATTCGCTTTTTTGCCGAACAACCCACGGCTGAAATTGACCGAGTTCCAGACTGTATCGAATGCACCGAGAGTCAGTTCCTGCGGTACTAGGCCAATCATTTCGCGGGTAATCCGGTAGCCGCTGACAATGTCATGGCCTGCTACCGTAACCGAGCCACTGCTGGCCGAAACGATACCGCAAATAATCGATATCAGCGTCGTTTTGCCCGCACCGTTGGGTCCAAGCAGGGCAAGAATTTCACCATCGTAAATATCGAGGTTGATATTCTTAAGTGCGTGATGGCCCGATTCGTAGGTTTTCGATAGATTGGAAATTTTAACGATGGATTGCATCGCGCGATTCTACTATCAGAAACTGACCATGCAAATTTATTATTTGATACACCGCCTGGCACTATAAACAGGGAAAAGAAATACCTATAATCGCGCTCAGCATCATATTTACCGACTCTGATCTACCTATGACAACCTTCAAATTACACAGCCAGCCCCTGCAAGACGAATGGCTGGATGCCTACGGCCACCTGAATGAAGCTTACTACCTGCTGCCTTTCACCAATACCACGTGGAAGCTACAGGACCAGTTTGCTATCGGTGTCGACTACTTCGATAAAACCGGTTGCGCGCTCTACACGGTTGAAACCCATCTGCGTTACCTCGGCGAGGTGCGGGCGCCCGCGACGATGGATATCGAATCGATCATATTGGGCTCGGACGCGAAGAAAATCTGGTTTGCCCACCTGATGCGGGTCGACGGCGAACTGTGCGCCACCGGGGAGTTCATGGTTTTGCACTATAGCACCCGTGAATCGCGTGCCATCGAAATGCCCAAATCGGTGCAACAGGCCCTCAAACAGGCGGAAATTGTAGAAAAACCCGACTGGGTCGGGCGCCATATCAGTTTGAAAAAACGCTAACGCCCATTCACGCTAGCTGGCTGGGCAGGCTTACATTCAAAAACACGCCGAATTCGTTAGCGATATTGCAGCTGACCCGCGCATGCACCCTCCCCTGTCGATCGCGAAAAGACTGTTTTTGCCTGACCGGAAAAACCCCGTCGTGCCAGACACCCGGGTGAATATATAAGCCCTGGCTACCGTCGCACCAGAAAGCAACAATTTTTTCCAGGCTTAGATCATCGCCGGGTAAAGCAAGGGGCACTACGAAAGGCTTTTTTTGTTCGGGAAAAAACAACTGGCCGCCATCGGGATGATAATTCATGTGCCACAGCAGTACCCTGTCGGTCATATCTTTCTCTTTCCCCGAATCGACATCGCCCGGGTTGCAACGCCATCCAAGCACGTATTCACCCTGAACGGCATCGTTATGCGCCTTCAGGACATCGCCTGCCCATTCGCTGTGAAACACGCCCTCCACGATGCCACCCTCGTCGCCGGTCCCCGCATCGATCGGCCGCCAGCCCTGCGCCGGCCACTGGACAATTTCGATGTCACAGTTCCCGGCATCGTCCACCAGGCATCCAAATCCGTGCAGGTTACCGGAATTCGCCCTGATCACCGGCACCTCGTGCCACGGCAAGCGATCAGGCACATCGGGGTCCAGATAATCGACGGGTTTCAATAGCTTGTTCATTTCAATACCTCGAGTTTTTTCGAATAATGCATTGCTTCCATGTATGCTATTTTCGATCAGGCTATCTCGGGTGGAAGCCCTCAAAACACGCTGTGCCGATACGTCGGACCGATACATCCATGTACGCTCTGATTTTTCATCCCTGAAAAATAAGGTTTTGAGTCCTTCCCCCCGAGATAACCTACTATATAGGCGTAACTACTGGGATATGATTACAGGACGTTGTGCGACATGGGCAGGGGCTGTTCCGGACAGCCCTACTGCATTTCCACCGTCCCTGGCGGTCACGTCGCGCACGAGCCCCCAGGGAAGGGTTTACGGCGTTCCTGTAATAATATGCCGGTGGTTGCGCTACCCAAAGTTCAGACATTGCCTAGAAGGTTTCTTTCCAGGGACGTAAGTCAACTTCCAGGCTCCAGGCGCTGCGGTGTTGATTGAGCACGGCCATATAGGTTTCGGCAATTGCATCGGGTTCCAGCATCGAATCGTCGGCATTGTTCTCCGGGGATTCCTGTGCCAGATCCCGCCCTGGCGAGG
>JBGMRM010000290.1:0-3633 GCA_048061415.1 Gammaproteobacteria bacterium
CCCGACTACCGGGTCGCTCCGGGCGCTTTGCGCGAAGCCGTGTCAGGGCTTGAAGTCCTGCATTACGAAGAGTCGGTAGAAACTATCCCGGAAGGCGGGTTGATCGCCAGTGCGCGCGTGGTGGCTAAAATCCAGACCTGATCCTGTTGACGGTGTGTTAGCTAAACCGGATTACCAGTTGAGACCATGAACACGACAGACCAAATTCATTTTTATTCTAGCAAGCCGCGCCTGATTCACATGGCTGCCAATATCTGGATCGCGCCTGCGTACCTTTATCTAATCGGTATCTGGACCTGGCCCCAAAATCTGCATTTGCCTGATAATCTCTACGCTGCCCGTAGCGCTCCGGGGGCAATAGAATGAATTTAAATTCTGGCGACAGTTCCAGGCAGCAAGGGGGCTCATTACCACCGGAAAGTCAGGTTTCATTCAGACTGGCATTGAGGTTCTGGTTAAAGCTCGGGTTCATCAGCTTCGGTGGTCCCGCCGGGCAAATCAGCATCATGCATCAGGAGTTGGTAGAGCATCGCCGCTGGATTTCTGAAAATCGATTTTTGCATGCGCTGAATTTCACCATGCTGTTGCCGGGACCCGAAGCCCAGCAGTTGGCAACCTATATAGGCTGGCTATTTCATGGCGTCAAAGGCGGTTTGATTGCGGGCGCGCTTTTTGTGCTGCCGTCATTCTTTATTCTGTCGCTACTGGCCTGGGTCTACCTGGTGTTTGGCGAAGTGCCGCTGGTGCAAAGCATTCTCTATGGCATTAAACCTGCCGTGACCGCAGTGGTGCTATTCGCCGCCTGGCGAATAGGCAGGCGCGCATTGAGAAATCGGCTGCACTGGGCCATTGCCGTGGCGGCATTCCTGTCCATTGCAGTATTCAATGTACCGTTTCCGTATATCGTGCTGGGCGCTGCGACCATCGGTTTGGTCGGTAGCAGATTGTTCCCCAGTCTGCTGGCAACATCACCGGGGCACGGCGCGCAATCCGAGGGGACCGGTGGCAGTTTTGTTATCGATGACGACACCCCGCCGCCACCGCATGCGCGCTTCAAATGGAGCCGATTAATCGGCTTCCTGATGGCTGGATTAGGAGCCTGGCTGCTGTTGATGGCGGTCCTGATTTTCAACCATGGATGGGATGCCACGCTTACCCAGATGGGCTGGTTCTTTACCAAAGCCGCACTGGTTACCTTTGGCGGTGCTTACGCGGTGCTGCCCTACGTCTACCAGGGGGGCGTGGAGACCTACGGATGGCTAACCGCGCCACAGATGATCGATGGCCTCGCGCTTGGCGAAACCACGCCGGGACCGCTGATCATGGTGGTTACCTTTGTTGGATTTGTCGGCGGCTGGGGTAATGCCATATTTGGCGCCGATTCGCTATTACTCGCTGGCTTTACGGCGGCCGCGGTAGTAACCCTGGTCACTTTCCTGCCTTCATTCCTGTTTATCCTGATGGGTGGCCCGGCGGTGGAAGCGACCCGCGGTGATCTCAAATTTACCGCGCCGTTAAGCGCGATTACTGCCGCGGTGGTGGGTGTCATCCTCAATCTTGCGATGTTCTTCGCTTATAACGTGCTCTGGACAGCTGGCTTCAGCAGTGATTTTGAATGGCTGGCAGCGGTGATCGGTTTACTGGCCTTTGCCGGGTTGACCAGATTTGGAATTGGTATCATTCAAATAATTGGGCTGGCAGCCCTTGCTGGTTTGATTAATCTTGTTTAGCGTCCAGGGGACAGTAAGTCCCCTCTCGCCTTAACCACGGCGCTAAAAGCATTTTTGAAGCCTTCGATTTCAGCGTCTCCAAGGGGCAGCATCAACGCGATAAAACCGCGCCGTGCGAGGTAATACCCCTGCTCCAGCAGGTCGAGGAAAATCAACTCCATAATCCGATCGTCGGAGCCCTCGAGATCGGCAGTACTGTGGATCGGCGACGAAGTGGTGTGCATGCCCAGTAGCGACCCTAAACCGGTAAACTGAATACAGGTTTCGTGTTCCCGGGCTATTTTATTCAGCTCGATGCGAAGCCGATCGCCCCGGCTATTAATCTGGTTTAGCAGCTCATCGGTCAGCACTTCGCCCATCGCGGCGACGCCTGCCGCCATGGTCAGGGTGTTGTTATTGAAGGTGCCTGCATGGGGAATAGCATTCGCGCGTCTCGGGTCGAATATCTGCATGATCGCTTCGCTCCCACCAAATGCGCCAAAGCTCATGCCACCGCCAATATACTTTCCCAGTGTCGTCATATCGGGAATCACGTTGAACAGTCCCTGTGCGCCCCGGTTTGACAGGCGCGAGGTCATGACTTCGTCGAAAATCAAAATCGCGCCAATATGACTGCTCTGCGCGCGCAGCAGCTTAAGAAACTCTACCGATGCAGGAATACATCCCGACGCGCCCTGCATCGGTTCGACCAGTATGCAGGCGATATCATCGGCATATTTTTGAATCAGTTCCGCGGTGGCTGCCAGGTCATTAAAATGACCCACGACATAGTCAAATGGTGCGTTAATCGGCATGCCGCCGTCCTTGAAATAAAGCAGACCGCCGTGGTAGCCACCTTCGAATACCAGTACTTTTTTGCGATTGGTCAAGTAACAGGCAGCAGAAATGGCGAGTAAATTCGCCTCGGTCCCGGAGTTGGTAAAGCGCACCTTATCCACCGAGGGAAACCGGGCGCATACCAGTTCGGCCAGTTTTATCTCGTCGGGGTTATGGCCACTCAGGCTCAAGCCCCGGTCCAGCGCAGCGTCGATGGCTTTCCTGATCACGGGATGATTGTGACCAAACAGCCCGGCGGTATATTCCCCCAGCAGGTTGACATATTCCAGCCCGTCCGCATCGGTTACCCGGCAGCCCGCGCCTGAGACAATGCGCAAGGGAAACGGGCTGTGGAATAACACGGTGCGGGTATTGCCACCGGGCATAAAATGTGCCGACAAATCGAATGCAGCAGCCGATCGCGGGCGATTTCGAATATACCGTTCCCGGGCCAGGTCGAGCTCAGCATCCAGAGGGTTCGTTTCAGGTTCCGAAGCAGGCTGCGGCATAGTCATGTGGCACCTTGATAAATGATGGGGTTAATATCCTATTGCCATTATCGACAGAATGGGGTAGTTGTAAAACGATAGCTAAGTTGGTTTTTTCAATCAATGGTGGGATTTCCGCTATTGTCTCGAATTCACAGGCTTCGGTCGCATCGTTTTGAGTGATGTATTGCGGAAAGACCTGCCCCTGCGAAGGCAGGTTTACTTTGCGGCAAGATAGCCCAGCCGGTATATTTAATCACTTGACCAATATATCCGATTGGATATAATCACCCAAATGAACATAATTCGAAAATTACGACATCAGGCTGGTACCACCCAACAGGAGCTCGCCGAAATGGCGGGAACTTCCCAGTCGACGATAGCCGCCTATGAGACAGGTGCGAAATCGCCGACACTACGGACAGTCGAAAATCTCGCCCGATCCCAAAATTTAGAGATGTTGGTAACATACCTGCCGCAGATGACAAGAGAAGACAGGCGAAGCCTCGCCTATCATCGCGCTATAGTCGCTATCCTCAGGAAAGACCCTGCCCCCATATTGAGTCGGGCAATACGAAATGTGGAAAAACTGGCCAACA
>JBGMRM010000291.1:0-3628 GCA_048061415.1 Gammaproteobacteria bacterium
CGAGTATTACCACCTGCCTAGCGTGCATCCCGATTCAATCGACTGGCTATACCCGGAACCCGACGATGTCGACGAGGTTAGCGGTAACTACACGACCCAGTTTGGACCTACCGACGGAAATTCAGCGCTGATGGCCGACGCCCAGGATCAGGCATTCCCGGCGGCAAAACAATTGTCCGGGCGCGAGGCGCTTGGAACTCGTTATACCTGGATTTATCCCAATATGAGTTTCGCCGCTTCGCAGGATTCGCTGTGGATGTACCAGGCTTATCCGCTGGCCCCCGATCGATCGCACATCGTACAAACCATCTGTTTCCCGCCGGATACGGTCAAGATTGCAGACTTTGAAAGCAGGGCGAAGCACTATTATCATCGTTACGATGCGGCGCTGGATGAAGATATTCCGTTTCTCGAGCAACAACAGCTTGGGCTAAGGTCCAAATTCGCCAAACCGGGCAGGTTTTCAAG
This sequence comes from Gammaproteobacteria bacterium, assembly GCA_048061415.1. Classification (GTDB taxonomy): domain Bacteria; phylum Pseudomonadota; class Gammaproteobacteria. The sequence goes on from JBGMRM010000291.1 coordinate 469, forward strand.
CCTGGAACCCAGCGTTGCCAACTTCGCCCATTGGTATGCGCATAAGCTAGCGGCTTCGCTGGATTAACGCTGGCCGGTCCCAGGCTTTGCCGAGCATCGCACTCGCTTTAAACCCGATCAACTAAAAAAAGTTTCACATCAGGAACCAGATCGTTCGATCCGGTAAAGGGGGAAAGCCGTATTAGTTACCCGAATTATTTCCAGGTAATTCGGGATTCTTATTTTTATCCTTTTTAAGCCCCTCTTTTGCCGACTGGTAAAAATCTATCAGCAGCAGAGCAGCAACGAAAAATACAATGATGCCAAATGGTAGCGTGCCAATCGAAAAGGCAAGTCCCACGGTAAATGCCAGGAATATGGCTACGGCAATTGAGCCGGTGATCAAATTATCCATGATCGCCCTCCAAAATATAAAAACAGCTAGCACTAATCATCTAATAACTCCAGTAACCAGCGTGCGGTTCGAAATAACCTCGCATCGTCTCCTTTGCCACCCACTAATTGTACACCAACTGGCAAGCCTTCGGGGCTCTGTAATAAGGGTATATTAACTGCCGGGGTTCCACACAGGGTCCACAGGGTATTCATAACAGGGCTTCCGGTGGCCTCCAGCCCGGCCGGGGCCGCACCAAGCGTGGAAGGGGTCAGAATTGCATCGTACTCCTCTACTATATCATGCACGCATTCGCTGTAATCTGCTGCCTTGCCAACAGCAGCCTGGTATTCCTCGTCAGAGACTTTTTGACCTCTTTCGATCATTTCGATCAGAACGGCACTCAATTCGGCTTTCCCGTCCTGGTATTCGCTGGAAAAACTTTTCGCCAGATCAGCCTCCATAATGATTCGGTGATCTTCGTAAAAATCGCTAAATGTATCGGGTAAATCGTACACCTCGATAGTTTTGCTCTGGCGTTGATTGACCTCGTCGATCAGTTCGCGAAAACCATCCTTGGTCGATTGTTCAACCTGGTCCCATTTTGGTGTGCGGATAAATGCGATATGGGGGTCGCCTGGTACGGGGTCTGCCATAACCCTGGCTATACGGGGCGGCGCTATCGGAGTCATGGATTCGTCCTGGCCATCATAGCGCATCAATACGTCAGCGATTAAGGCGAGATCAGCCAGGCTACGAGCGAATACGCCGACCGTATCGAGAGGGGGCGATTGTCGTAATACGCCATGGCGCGATATGCGTGCGAAGCTCGGTTTAAATCCATAAACACCGCAGTAAGATGCAGGTCGAATCACCGAACCATTGGTCTGAGTTCCTACAGCCAGTGGAACCATTGCGGTAGAAACGGCTGCGGCTGACCCGCTCGAAGAACCGCCCGGCGTATGCCCGGTATTATGCGGGTTGCTGGTTTTACCCGGTGAAAATACGGCCAGTTCCGTGGTGACCGTTTTACCGAGGATAATGGCGCCCGCTTCGCGCAGCAAGGAAACCAGGGTCGCATCTTTAGTGGGTCTGCGCCCCTGGTGTAATACCGTACCGTTCTCTGTCGGGTAATTGCTGGTATCGATAATATCCTTGATGCCGACAGGCAACCCATGCAGCGCGCCGATTGCCAGGCCTCGGCTTCGAAATTCATCGGCCTCTCGGGCCTGCGCCAGTGCGCAATCCCTGTCTAAATGGGCCCAGGCCCCAATCGACTCCTCTAATTCATCGATGCGGGAAAAACAGGCCGAGACCAGTTCCTCTGATGTTAGCAATCCCTGTTCTATGGCTTCACGGGCCTCGGTGGCGGTCTGAAAATTAGACGTGCCCGGCTGGAATTTTTGCATGGAATATAATGAGTAGCGTAACTAGCCGAAGAAATAAACCGGCAACCAGAGCGCAATTGCGGGGAAGTTATATAGCAGTATCATGGAAAATATAATGATCCCCAGGTAAGGCATGATACCGGCAAAGATATCCATCAATTTAATATGCGGTGGTGCAACGCCTTTTAAATAATAAGCAGCCATCGCCATCGGCGGCGTCAAAAAGGAAGTCTGTAAATTAAGCGCCACCAGAATTCCAAAAAACAGGGGGTCGACATTAAAGGTATCCAGCATGGGCAGGAATATCGGAACAAATATAATGATTATTTCCGTCCATTCCAGCGGCCAGCCCAGCAGGAATATGATTGATTGAGCTAGAATCAAAAATCCGACGGATCCCAGTTCCATTGACAATACCCACTCTCTAATCAGGTTATGGCCACCGAGGTATGAAAATACCGATGCAAATGTCCACGAGCCGACAAATAGCCAGGAGACCATGGCGGAGGTTTTTGCGGTCAGGTACACCGCCTGCTTTAATCGTTCCCAGCTGAGCGAGCGGTAGGCTGCGGCCAGTACCAGGCCGCCGAATGCACCAACACCAGCGGCTTCTGCCGGTGTCGCTAAACCCATCAAGATAGCGCCCAGCACACTCATGATTAAAACTGCCAAAGGTACAAACGACGTCAACAGTTCCCACAGAATTATACGCAGGGGCGGTATGTCCTCTTCCCTGGGTTTAGGCGCCAGGGATGGGTTTAATGCGGCCCGCCCCACAACATAAACCATATACATGCCGGCCAGCATCACGCCGGGGAAAAAGGCCGCAGCGTAAAGCCGTAAAGGCGACAGCTCAGCGATAGCTGAATAGACGATCAGCATAATCGACGGTGGGATCAGGATGCCCAGGGTACCGCCGGCGCAAATGACTCCCGAAGCATATTTTTCATCGTATCCTGCTTTCAACATGGCGGGGAGTGCCAACATGCCCATCAGGGTCACCACTGCGCCAATAATACCCGAGGCGGTAGCGAATATCGTACAGGTGAAAAGGGCCGCCACTGCCATCGAACCCGGTAAATTACGCGCGGCAAGCTGAATACTAAAAAATAACCGATTGAAAATATTGGCGCGCTCGACTACATACCCCATAAATAGAAATAGTGGTACCGCAACCAAAACATCATTCGACATAACGGAGAAGGTATTTTGAACGAACAAATCGAAAATTCGATTATCGAAAATAGTTTGCATGCGTTCGACGTCGTAGTAGGCGTAGTAGCCGAATCCGAGACCCATGGCGATCAGCGTGAATGCGATGGGGAAACCCAGCATCACCATAAAGATGAATAATCCGAGCATAACAACTGCAACAATCGGGTCACTCATGGTCTTGCTC
>JBGMRM010000292.1:0-3604 GCA_048061415.1 Gammaproteobacteria bacterium
AACACGATAATTCCGTGCTCGGAATCGCCAACAAGGACTATGAAGTCGCGGCCATCGCGAACTCGGTGATGAACCGTATGTTCGATCGTGGGGTAGTCGATCGCTCGCAGATTACAACAATTTACAAATCGGCTACCTTCCCGACCACCGGATACGGCTATGTCTACAACCTGGACCCCACCGTAGCGGCCAAGATTAAACAGGCATTTTTTACCTTTGAGTGGGAAGGGTCGGAATTGCAAAAAGAATTTAAGAAGGAAGGCAGGTTTGTCGCGATTAATCATAAATCAGACTGGGATGTAATCCGCAAAATCGACGCGGCCAACGGCGTCAGTTACGCCTGCAAGTAATACTTTTCTGCACAACCGGTAAATAATGGGCCACGACAAGTCTCGTGGCTCATTGCTTGCTGCGATTCACATACAACTTATCGAATCGATAGTGCCTTAGGCACGGGCCCGCTCAAATGCTTCGAATTGAAAACCTGGAAAAACGTTACCATACAGGGGATCTGGCGCTCGACGGTGTCAATCTGGAAATACCCAGCGGACAGGTAATGGCGCTTATCGGCCCTTCGGGCGCAGGTAAGAGTACGCTGATTCGCTGCGTCAATCGGCTGGTGGAACCCACCTCGGGCAAGGTATACCTGGGCGATCTAGAATTGACCCGACTGGGGTCGTCGGACCTGCGGCGTGCACGCAGCCGCATGGGTATGATTTTTCAGGAATATGCACTGGTCGAGCGACTGAGCGTGATGGAAAACGTGCTGTCCGGACGACTCGGATATGTGGGCTTCTGGCGTAGTTTTTTTCGCAAGTTTCCGCAATCCGATATCGATGAAGCATTCCATTTGCTGGAACGGGTTGGGCTCGATGAAATGGCGAACAAGCGCGCCGATGAATTATCCGGTGGTCAGCGCCAACGCGTGGGTATTTGCAGAGCACTGATTCAAAACCCCGATTTGCTGTTGGTCGACGAACCTACTGCGAGCCTGGACCCGAAGACTTCGCGCCAGATCATGCGTTTAATCTGCGAACTTTGCCGGGAAAGAAAGCTGGCTGCCATTATCAATATCCACGACGTTTTACTGGCACAAATGTTCGCGCGACGCATCGTCGGCCTGCAACTCGGCACCATCGTCTACGATGGCCCACCGGATGGCCTGACTCCAGAAGTGCTAACCCAGATATACGGTGAAGAAGACTGGGAGGCAACGATCGAGGAAGTCAAAGACGAGGATAGTAACGACACGGATGACAGTCTCGATATAGAAACCAGTCAGCCAAAGCCTGCCCCTTGAATCAGCTAGCCACCAGGCGACGCTGGAAACGTCCACCGTTTATTAAGTCCCCGCTGCTGCGATGGGGCTTGTGGTTTGGAACCGCGATATACCTGGCGCTTGCCCTGGGTACGATGGAAATCGACTGGGCCCGGGCCGCAGAGGGTGTCACGCGCAGTAGGCGCTTTGTGATGGCCTTTTTCCCCCCCGATTTTATCTCCCGCTGGGACTCGATACAGGACGGCATCCTGGAAAGCGTGTGGATGGCTATCACCTCTACCGTGGTGGGAATAATCCTGTCTATACCGGTAGGACTCGGCGCGGCCAGGAACCTGGCCTATAGACCTGTCTACTATTTTTGCCGTGGGATCCTGGCCGTGTCGAGAACATTTCCCGAGATCATACTCGCGATATTCTTTGTCAAACTATTCGGGTTCGGCCCCTTCGCCGGTTTTCTTGCGCTCAGTGTCGGCACCATCGGCTTTTACGGCAAACTCCTGGCCGAAGACATCGAGTCTATGGATCCCGTGCAGGCCGAGGCGGTTAAGTCCGTGGGTGCAGGTTGGCTGCAGTGGCTAAATTACTCGGTGCAACCGCAGGTCATGCCGCGCATGATTGGTCTGGGTATATATCGCCTGGACATCAACTTCCGGGAGTCAGCGGTCGTCGGAATAGTCGGCGGTGGTGGAATCGGCGCTACGCTGCTGACCTCTTTCGATCGTTACGAATTCGATTCCTCGGCAGCAATTTTGCTCGTGATTATCGGCATAGTCATGATGCTGGAATACAGTTCCGGCTATATTCGCCGCTGGGTACAATAATGCCAGTCCGGCAAATAGCAGATCACAGAGTCTGGCGACGGCGCAGCACGCGAAAACAATTTGGCGTGTGGTTAGGCTGGTTGACCGGGGTTTCTATTTTCACCTATTGCTGGCAGCTCATATCGGAAAAAACCATCTGGATCTTTGTCCTCGATGCGCCGCGCCAGGCGGCAGACATGGCCGAACGCATGGTGCCACCAAAATGGTCCTACATGGAGACACTCTGGTCGCCGGTTTGGGATACGATTAACATTGCCACGCTGGGTACGGTAATCGCCATCATTATTGCCGTGCCGGTGGCATTTTGCGCCGCGCGTAACACCACCCCCAGTGTCCACCTGGTTCGCCCGGTGGCACTGTTTATCATTGTATCTTCACGTTCGATCAATTCCCTGATCTGGGCCCTGATGCTGGTGACGCTGATCGGGCCAGGGGTGCTTGCAGGTGTTATCGCGATCGGGCTGCGTTCGATCGGGTTTTGCGCCAAGCTGCTCTACGAGGCGATCGAGGAAATCGATCAAAGCCAGGTTGAAGCGGTCATCGCCACCGGCGCCTCCCGGGGTCAGCAGTTAAGCTTCGGAATCGTGCCGCAGATTCTGCCCGCTTTCGCCGGTATCTCGGTATTTCGCTGGGATATCAATATTCGCGAATCGACGGTGCTGGGCCTGGTAGGCGCCGGAGGCATCGGTTTACAACTGGATGCCTCGATTTCCACCCTGGCCTGGACCCAGGTATCGCTGATTTTGATCGTTATCCTGGCTACCGTGATAGTCAGCGAATGGGTGTCCGCACAAATTCGACATTCGATTATTTAGTGTCCCCAACCAGTAACCATAGTCGGAACCATATCATCGACCTGGATCACTATGCTATTTACGATCTCGTCATTGATTTTGATATTTAGGTTCTATTCGATTGAAATTGATGTTATATATCAGCCCATCAGGAAGAATATTTCAACGAATCAGGACAGATCTCAGGTACTCAATTAATCTGGTACCCGCTATAACCAGGAGAAAACTCATGCGAAATTTGTTCAAAGGCGCCCTGATCGGGTTGGTCGCGGCCGCCTCCTTCAGCGCGCCACAGGCCAGGGCGCAAACGACCCTCGAGATGGCGTATATGCCGATCGTGCCCTGTAGCCAGCTTTTCGTGATCGAAGGCATGGGATGGGCCAAAGCGGCGGGTATCAATCTCAAACTCACCCGATTTCCCAATGGCCCGGCCATCGTCCAGGCGATCGCTTCGGGCAAGATGGATATCATGTGCTTTGGCATCGGACCCGCGATGGTAACGCGTGGCAAGGGCATCGAGCTGAAAGTGATCGCCGCCGCCATCACCAACCAGATCGCGGTGATCGCCCAGGGCGACCTGGTGGATTATTTTGATAAGTACGATAATGGCGCCGACGCGCTGCGCGCCTTCGCCAAAGACAAGGGTCGCAAACCCAAGATCGCCAGTTTCCCCAAGGGCTCGGTTCCCGATACAGTCACCCGCCACTGGC
>JBGMRM010000293.1:0-3589 GCA_048061415.1 Gammaproteobacteria bacterium
CCGCCGGATTTAGCCATCGCGTTCCAGCCGGCATGTAGCAGGGCTGCGAGCAATACCAGCCAGACCAGTAAAGGAGTCATGCCACGCTTACTTTGAGATTGGGTATCACAAATTTAGTGCCTGTCGTGCTGGCAGGTATCACTGCAATAGTCAAATTGCAGCGTTGTATTCGTCTACTTAACCACCATCACGGAACAATCCGAATGTCGCACAACCTTGGCGGCGCAGGAACCCAGCAACAAATGTTCAATCTGGTTATTATGCGACGAAATCACGATGAGATCGCTATTATCTTTTTTGGCCTGCTTCAGGATTAATTCCGCGGGATTACCTTCGACTACCACGGCATTGATTTCAACATCGTTCGGGAAATTGTCGCTGACATAAGACTTTAGATGGCGCGCCACTTCTTTGATCGCATTTTTGACAGTCGCATCGTCAAAAAAAGAGGCGACGATGGGCATTCCAAAGCCGGGGGCTACAGTCATTACGGTAATCTTCGCTTTCGATCGCCGCGCTTCTTCGATCGCTATTTTCAAGGCTTTTTCAGCCTCTTTGCTGTGCTCCAGATCGACCGGGAAAAGGATATTCTTAGGCATGGCTGGGGGCTCCTGCTAACGGCGCTGATTTATCCCGGTCACGGCGATTGGTTTGAACTTTCCAGACTAAAATTAACAGTAATATGGCCGGAATGTAAAACCAGCGTTTATCCGGGCGGTCGGCCTTTACCTGCACGGCCACAATTTCCCAGTCAAACTCGATTTTTTGTTTCTCCGCGGCGCTGCCAAAGACGATGTTGTCTACAAACAATTTTCCGCCTTCCTGCCGGAGTTCTAGGCCGGCCGCCTTTTCGAGTCGCTCTTTACCCGCGCCAGCTTTACCAACCGGCAACATCACTACCTTGTCTACCACATCGCCTTCAAGCGTTTCGCCCACGACGTGAACCCTTAGCAGGCCGTTTTTCGGCTGGCGTTCGGCAATTTCATAGATTTTACTGGCTTCCACGCTCACTAGTGGGTCGTAAATCATATCCATGAAGAATCCAGGGCGGAACAGCGTGAAGGTAATAAGCAATAATGCGACCGTTTCCCACATTTTATTGTGGGTGATAAAAAATCCCTGCGTCGCGGCGGCGAACAGGAGCATCGCAGTCAGTGCCGAAAGAATAACCACAGCCAAATGTATCGGACCGGTAATACCAATCATCAATAATTCGGTATTGAAAATAAACATGAAAGGCAAGATGCCGGTTCGAATATCGTAGGTAAATCCCTGAATACCCGTCTTGATCGGATCGCCCCCGGAGATCGCAGCAGCAGCATAGGCGGCCAGCCCCACCGGCGGGGTATCGTCCGCGAGTATGCCAAAATAGAACACGAACAAATGCACCGCGATCAAGGGTACGATCAGACCGTTACTCGCGCCGACCGAGACAATAACCGGCGCCATCAATGAGGAAACCACGATATAGTTGGCAGTGGTCGGTAAACCCATGCCCAGCACCAGGCTGATGGCTGCGGTAAATATCAGCATCAGTATTAAATTACCAGCCGAAATGAATTCCACAAACTCGGCCAGCACCAACCCTATGCCGGTGAGGGTGACAGTACCGAGGATGATACCCGCACAGGCAGTCGCCACACCGATACCAATCATATTCCTGGCGCCCGAGACCATGCCATCGACAAAATCATCACGGCATTCCCTGAAATATTTGCCGAGCTGGCTCTCACCGCGAAACAGTGCCTTCAGTGGTTTATGCGTGAGTAGCACGATAGCCATGAATAACGTGGCATAAAAGGCCGACAATCCGGGAGAAAGGCGCTCGACGGTCAAACTCCAGATTAAAACTGCCACCGGTAGCAAAAAGTAAAGACCGGCTTTGACAATCGGTCCCGGCACGGGCAGCTCATCGATCTTGTCACTGCGCCCCAGTTCCGGAAAATTGGTCGAGTACTTCACCAAACACACATAGACAATTAAGATAATCACCGACGCTATCCAGAACGTGTATTCCCCGCCAACGTCCTTCAGCCAGCCAAACCCGTAATAGCTGATACCCGACAATATAATGATCCCGAGAATAACCGTGGTGTAGACGAACAGGCTACGCATCAGGGTACTCTCAACGGTCTTCTTCAGGCCCTCGAGTCCTGCCTTCGATGCCTCCAGGTGCACGATGTAAACCAGTGCGATATAGGCAATGACTGCTGGCAGGAAGGCGTGCTTGATGACCTCTATATATGAGATGCCCACAAACTCTATCATCAGAAATGCCGCCGCGCCCATGACCGGCGGTGTCAGCTGGCCATTGGTCGAAGACGCGACCTCTACTGCGCCCGCCTTTTCAGCTGAAAACCCAACACGTTTCATCAGGGGAATGGTAAAAGTACCGGTTGTCACCACATTAGCGATCGACGATCCGGACACCAGCCCGGTTAACGCGGAGGAAACAACAGCCGCCTTCGCTGGACCGCCACGCATGTGTCCCAGTAGAGAAAACGCAACCCAGATGAAATAGTTACCGGCACCGGCTTTTTCCAGCATTGAACCGAACAAAACAAATAGAAACACCATCGAGGTAGAAACACCCAGCGCAACGCCAAAAACCCCTTCCTGGGTCAACCACATGTGCGACATGGCTTTACCAAAAGAAGCACCTTTCCAGGCAATAATGTCCGGGGCGAGGTGACCGAAAAACACATAGCTGAGAAATATCGCAGAAATTACCATCAGCGGTGGTCCCAGCGCGCGCCGGGCCGCCTCCAGCACCAGTAGTACACCGATACCTGCAATAACCAGATCGGTCGTGATTGGTAGCCCGGGTCGCTCTCCCAGTTCCACGGCAAAGACCGACAAATACATGGTCACGGCAATACCGACGGCAGCCAGGATCCAGTCCTGGATGGGGATCATGTCGCGCGGCGAACTTTTTAACGCCGGATAGGCCAGAAAAGCCAATGAAATTGCGAACGCGAGGTGTATCGATCGGGTATCGGTATTATTCAGTACCGGTAACCAGGAGGAAAATACATCCAGATAGGGCAAAGGCGAAGCGATCCAGAGTTGGAATACCGACCACAGGAACGCGACGGTGACCATAAGTTTGCCGACACTACCTTTGGGGCTGCGCGCACCCGTATCGGTGGCGGCTATCATCGCCTCCAGTTCAGCATCCGAAGCTTGCGATTTTTCTGTCTGTTCGACCATTGCGGCCTCCCCTCTCTGGAACGATTGTTATTGTTTGGTGGTAACGGGAATCTGCTCTGTTTATTTTAAGGAAACCAAATTAATTGTTAGAAACCTTCTGCAAACCCAGGCTTAGCCATAAGCTTAGGATAAATAAGCAAGGGGGCCAGGCCCCCTTGCCGGAACTTCTTTTAACTATAGATGGATTACATCCAGCCGCGTTCTTTGTAATACCGAATTGCGCCTTCATGCAGAGGCGCTGAAATGCCTTTGGTGATCATTTCTTTTTCAGTCAGATTAGCAAACGCAGGGTGTAACTTTTTGAACGATTCAAAGTTATCGAATACGGCTTTTACAACCGCATATATGGTATCAGCCGAAGTGGCAGTCGACGATACGA
>JBGMRM010000294.1:0-3577 GCA_048061415.1 Gammaproteobacteria bacterium
GGCCTCGCGCTGGCGGGTTAATTGCGATAATAGAAATTCGTGCAGTGCTTCGGGTGAGTAGTCGCATTCGTCGGCGATGGTTTTAAATTCGAGTGGCTGGGAAAAAATCAGCCGTGCATTGCGACCATGGATCAGCAGTGTTATCAGTTTTCGCGTTCGCCCCGCGACAGCCCAGGTATCGGCAAAAAGTACCTGTAGCCAATGTTTCTGTTTTGCCAGTGGTCGTCCCCAATAAACCGACACCGGCACAACCTGGAGATCGAATTCCTTCCCGGACTGTAGTGTTTGCAAAAAATCCTGTAGTAGCGGGGATTGATTTTTATGCTGCCGTAACCAGTCGAACATCGGGCTGCTCGAGGCGATAGAATAAACCGAGGGATAATTCGAAAATGTCTCGACTGCTATGTGATGGCGTGGGTCCGGTAACTTCATTCGAGTGGTTACCTGCGCTAATACCAGCAGGTCGCTGAGGCCACGGTCGGCGAGCACATAGAGGACAGGTTTGTTCGAATCTAATTCACAGGGTGGATTTTCTCGCGGAAATACCTCAACCTTGACCCACAGGAACATGAGCCTTTGAAGAAATTCTTGAAACAGAATAATCACGATATATCAGGGCGCATTTTTTAACCACAAAGTAACAGGGTAAGCAGACTTAATCCATATGAACTCTATACACAGAGTTTAGTCACAGGGCTAGTTTTAAAGTATCGGGAGTATAAAGACCATGGCCAGAATAAAACTGGAATTCGAAAACGAGGCGGGTGAGACATTGGCGGGGTTACTCGAAACACCGCCAGAAAACGTGGCGATTGCACGCTACGCCTTGTTTGCGCATTGTTTTACCTGTGGCAAGGACATCGCTGCGGCCTCGCGCATAAGCAGGGCACTGGCCGCGCGGGGTATCGCGGTATTGCGTTTCGACTTTACCGGGCTCGGCAGCAGTGACGGCGATTTCGCCAACAGTAATTTTTCCTCTAACGTGCAGGACCTGGTAGCTGCGGCGACGAAACTGGAAGCAAGCTATCAGGCGCCGCAATTATTGATAGGGCACAGCCTCGGTGGCGCAGCGGTGCTTACTGCTGCGCATCAAATTGATTCGGTAAAAGCAGTAGCGACCATAGGTTCCCCAGCCACAGCAAAGCATGTCGCCCACTTGTTCCACACTCAGGCGCATGAAATAGCAAAACAGGGTGAGGCGCTGATCGGAATCGGCGGACGGGAGTTTCTGATCAAAAAACAAATGCTGGAGGATATCGATCAATATAATTCCACCGAGCAGATCGGGACGCTGAAAACTGCGCTGATGGTATTTCACTCGCCACTCGACGACATTGTTTCGATCGATCAGGCGGCCGAGATTTATCAGGCGGCCAAACACCCGAAGAGTTTTATTTCGCTCGACAATGCGGATCACTTGCTGAGCAATGCAGCGGATGCCGAGTATGTCGGTATTACGCTCGCCGCCTGGGCGAGTCGCTACCTGGAAATTGAACCGGTGGATAAATCGAGGAGTCTGGCGCACAAACCAGTGCTGGAAGCAGGCGAAGTGATGGTCACCGAACTCGATCGACAATATCTACGGGGCCTGTTTAGTGACAACCACCGATTGATGGCCGATGAGCCGACCAAATATGGTGGAACCAATCTTGGCCCTACACCCTATGATTTGCTATTAATGAGCCTCGGCGCCTGTACTTCGATGACCCTGCGCATGTATGCAAATCGAAAAAAGTTAGCCCTGGATGATGTCGAGGTGACATTGGTACACGAGCGTGTGCACGCCGAGGATTGTATCGAGTGCAAGGATAAAATTGAGCGCATCACACGTAAGATTACGCTGACAGGCGACCTGAGCGACGAACAACGGCAAAGCCTGCTGGCGATAGCCGACAAATGTCCAGTTCACCGAACGTTGAAAAATCAACCGCAGATAAACACGGAACTGGTTTAAGCCCGGATTGTAATACAGTACTGCCTAGTACCGGCTGCTCAGCCGAAGTCCGAAAGTGATGTCGGGCGCCGAACCAGCCAGAATATCTTCGGAGAAAAACAGGCTAAGCGCGTAACTGTCGAGCAGTTGTTTGAATGTCAGGCCGACCTGAATCTGGATTGAATCCCCGAATGCCGTGAGCGCGCTGTTTTTGACCATCCTCGAATGCATATCCAGTTGCAGTATCCCGCTCACAGATGAATTGAACGCGTGATCGAGGCCGAACTGGGCCACCCATACCTGTTTTTCGAGTTGATCCGCCAGCTGACCGCCCTTACCGAGGCGGCTGAGGCCTATCAGGCCAAAGAGACTCGACTGGGTAGTAACGGCATGGCTTTTGCTGAGCCACAGGGCAAAGTCCGTCTTCTCATTTCCGGTGTTATCGGCGACAGAGCCGGTAGGCAGGTCTACTGCGAACGAGATTTCGGTGGCGCCCTCATCATCGCTTGCGAGCACATAGCTGAAAGCAAGGGATATGTCTCCAACCCCATCGGACCTGCGACTTTGCTGGTAAAGGGTTTGACCATTTCGGGTGTAATCGATGTTCAACTGATCGTTTGGGTTCAGGTCGCGGCCACCTTGTGGAAATCCAAAAAAATCGTGCCAGTTTTCGATTACGCTATCGAGCGATCCCGACTGGGTGGAAAAAAATGGGATCGTCGCAACGGCTCGCCAGGCACTACGCTGGTAAGCAATAGATAAATCGTAGCGATAGTTTTCGGCATCGATTACCAGGGTTTCGTTTCCCCTGCTCTCTAATTGAAATGTATTGGTGATGAATACCGAATGGGAGAAATTCCAGCCAGTCTGTGTCGGTGGGCTGTTGGTTGGCAAATAATAAGCCTGAAACATCGGGTTTTGATCCCTCGTGCTCAAACCTGCTGTGCTCGCGGAATTGGTGTTAAGGGTCAGTGCTAATGCGACTCCACTAACGATTATCCGAGTGGGGAAGCGCTTAATCGTATATACCATGTTCACGCGTGGCGAGGAATTCGATTTCGGGCCAGCGCTCCTGCGTCATCGTGAGATTGACGCGTGATGGTGCGACGTACGCGAGGTCACCGGCGTGATCGAGTGCCAGATGAGCGCGTAACCTGGTTTTAAATTCGGTCAGTTTCTTCTCATCGCTACACGAAACCCAGCGCGCGGTGTTTACGTTTACCGCTTCGAACTGGCAGTCGACCCCATACTCGTCCTTGAGCCGATGCTCGACCACGTCGAATTGCAATATACAGACTGCGCCCAGAATCAGGTCATTATTGGCGATGGGTTTGAATAACTGGGTAGCGCCTTCTTCGCATAGCTGGGTTAATCCTTTTAGCAGGGCCTTCATCTTGAGCGGATCTTTTAATCGTGCACGGCGGAAAAGTTCGGGGGCAAAATTGGGTATCCCGGTAAAAGCCAGATTTTCGCCCTGGGTAAAGGTATCGCCGATGCGAATAGTACCGTGATTATGGACGCCGATAATATCGCCGGTGTAGGCTTCCTCGACATGTCCTCGATCGGCGGCCAAAAACGTGAGGGCATCGGGTATCTTCAGGTCCTTATTGATACGTACGTGTCTCACCTTCATACCCCGGCTGT
>JBGMRM010000295.1:0-3563 GCA_048061415.1 Gammaproteobacteria bacterium
AAGATAGGCTTGTCGGGTCTGAAAATCTGATAACGCCCGTTACCGGACGAGGTATCGAGTTTTCGTACATACAGCTTGTCGTCAATACTGTTGATCAAATGAGCATCGACACTGGAGATAATATAAGCGGCCCGATTGAGCTCTGCCTGGTCGATAACCTGTGGTCGGGATAGCAGGTGACGTATCGAATTGATCGGAATCGTAGGTATGCTTGCATCGATAGATTGCGAGCGGACTCGTGGCGAGAGCTTGACTACCTTCAACCCTCCAGTACCGGTCGATAGCACCTTCCCGTCGGCGCCACGTCTTACCAGTTGCACCCGTTTTTGACCGTCGATATAGATAATCGCGAGTACGTCACCAGGATAAATCAGGTGTGGGTTTTCAATCTGCGGATTTTTGAACCAGATTTCAGGCCAGAACCACGGGTCGCGCAAAAATTCCGAGGAAATATCCCACAGGGTGTCACCTTTTTGTACAATGTAGGTATCGGGAGATTCCGGTTCAAAGACGACTGTTTCAACGGGTTCAGATTTGGGAATTATGGCTTCTACAGTTTTGGCCTGAGACGCCTGGTCGGGATCGTCAACGGCTGAAAATGGTTCCTGTTGGGCGGCACAGGCGGATAGCAGCAACAAAGCGGCGAGCATCGTTAATCCTTTTGTCAGCTGTCTTGTAGCAATGTTGGTCATAAAAACCCCTGTTGTACGGTGTTAATCTATTGATTGTAGCTAAAATCTGACCGACTACAACCTTTTTGATGGGTAAGATTCTATTATAATCATTAACTTGGAACAACTACTTGTAAACCTTCTTGAAGTTATAAATCATGGCTTTATTAAATATTTTGCATTTTCCGGACGAAAAATTGCGCACTGTCGCCAAACCGGTGGCTGAATTTAATCGTGATTTAAGGCAACTGGTCGCCGATATGTTTGAAACCATGTACGAAGCACCTGGAATTGGGCTCGCGGCCTCGCAGGTCGACCAGCATATTCGCCTGTTGGTGATGGATGTGTCGGAAGAACGAAATATGCCGCAGTGCCTGATTAATCCGGAGATCCTGGAATTGGATGGTGAAGAAGAGTCGGAAGAGGGATGCCTGTCGGTTCCCGGTTTTTACGAAATGGTCAAGCGTGCGGAGCATATTCGGGTCCGAACCCAGGATACGAGCGGCGAATTCAGGGAATTTGAAGCCGAAGGTCTGGAAGCGGTGTGCATTCAGCACGAGATGGATCATTTGCTGGGGAAATTGTTCGTCGATTACATCTCGCCGCTCAAGCGTGATCGCATTCGCACCAAGTTGGTCAAAATGAAAAAAAATAATGAAATTTAAGGTGGGGTGGCCCGCAAACCGCCAAAACTTTACGGCCGCCTCTGCCTTCGGGCTAAATCCGAGCCCGTGATGGTCGAAAAAACGCCTGTGCGGGCCTGCGCCACATCATGTTGAAAATAATTTATGCAGGCACCCCTGAGTTTGCGGTTCCGGCGCTTGAAACCTTGCTGCAATCGCGACATCAGCTTGTCGCTGTTTATACGCAGCCAGATCGTCCTGCGGGCAGGGGGCAAAAAATTAAGGCGAGCCCGGTCAAAACCTGTGCGCTGTCGCAGAATATTCCTGTCTACCAGCCAGAGTCGCTCGGAAACCCTGCCGAAATTGAGCGCCTGGCAGGTTTTCAGGCCGATTTGATGGTTGTCGCCGCTTATGGCCTGTTGCTTCCACCGCAGCTACTCGAACTACCTCGCCTGGGTTGCATCAATATCCACGCTTCGCTTCTGCCCCGTTGGCGTGGTGCGGCGCCGATTCAACGCGCTATCCAGGCGGGTGATAAAAAGACGGGCATCACCATCATGCAGATGGACGAAGGTCTGGACACAGGAGATATGCTGATCTTTGAATCCCTGCCGATTCACCCAGACTGGAATTCGGCCGAGCTGCACGACCGCCTGAAATTGCTGGGTGCGCAACTATTGATCGAGGCAGTCGATAAGCTCGATTCGGGTCAGCTGGTATCGATTCACCAGGACCATGAGCGATCGACCTATGCTGCCAGGCTGAGCAAGCAGGAAGCCGAGATAGACTGGAATAAGGATGCCGATACCCTGCACCGGGAAATCAGGGCGTTTGTCCCGTGGCCAGTTAGCTGTACGCACCTGGATAACACCAATATCCGGATTTGGGCGGCCCAGCTAGATACGAGCCATTCTCCACAGGCGCCGGGAGAGATCGTCGGCCATAACCGCGATGGAATATTCGTCAGTTGCCGGGATTCGGTACTGCAGATAACCCGCTTTCAGCTGGCCGGCAAAAGGCAGTCTAGCGCCGCGCAGTTGTTAAACTCCAAAAACCTGACGGGGCTGCGTTTCGCTAGCCATGGCCGAGGCGAGTAGCGCAAGGATGATACAGGATGACTCGGGCAATCCTCGGTGGCTAGCGCTCCAGGCACTGTTGCTGGTGATTCGGGAAGGTCGATCGCTGGACCATGCTTTTTCCACGGTTCTGGCCGATGCGGCAGTTAGCGATGCACGCGACCTGTCCCTGTGCCAGGAATTGGCGAACGGGGTGTGCCGATGGTATTTCGCCCTGCTCGCACTGCTCAGGCCCTATTTGAGAAAACCGTTAAAAGCCAAAGACATCGATCTTGAAATTATCTTATTGGTGGGCCTGTACCAGATTTCGATGATGCGTATCGAACACCACGCGGCGGTAAACGAAACTGTAAAGTTGGTTCAATGGCGGAATAAACCCTGGGCCAAAGCGCTGGTCAATGGGGTTTTACGCCAGGTGATCCGTGATGGGGTGGAATCAGGATCCGAGCATCATGAGGCTTCTTATCCGCAGTGGATGCGCGACGCCATAGTGACGGACTGGCCGCAAAACCACAAAGAAATTTTTCGCTCAGGCAATAAGCGCGCACCGATGACCCTGCGGCTTGACACACGGCAGCGATCGCTGGATGAACAGTTAAAAATCTTGTTGAAAAACGAAATTACAGCGCGCACACACGGCCTGATCGATACGGCTATCGAACTGGATAAACCCTGCCCGGTGACCGCTATCGAGGGCTTCGATACGGGCCATCTGAGCGTGCAAGATGCCGCAGCCCAGATCGCAGCGGGGTTACTCGACTGCCAGCCTGGTATGCGGGTGCTGGATGCCTGTGCGGCGCCGGGTGGAAAAACCGCGCACCTGTTACAGGCTATCGATGGTCTGGATTTAACCGCGCTCGACCTGAGCCGGTCGCGCCTGGAAATGGTCGAACAGAATCTTGTACGAGTCAGGCGCAGGGCGAAACTGCTTTGCGGCGATGCGGCTGAACCTCAGGCCTGGCACGAAGGCGCCCCGTTCGACCGTATTCTCGCCGATGTACCCTGTTCCGCCAGTGGCGTAATCAGACGACACCCCGATATCAAAATTTTACGGCGCGCCAGTGATATCCCGCAACTGGTGGAACGGCAAAGAAAAATACTCGATGGCCTGTGGTCCGTGCTCAGGCCAGGTGGCCTGATGCTGTACAGTAGCTGCTCGATCTTTAAGGAAGAAAACGAACGTCAGATCGAAT
>JBGMRM010000296.1:0-3557 GCA_048061415.1 Gammaproteobacteria bacterium
ATCCCGTTGCGTTGTCATGCGCTCTATCTCGGCCAGGAATTCATTACGTTTCAGGCTATTTTCCTGCAGCTCGGATTCCTGCTGTTGCAGACCCCCATCGATTTCGCCCAATTCCCGCTGCAACTGCTGGTACCGGGTTTGTGCCTGGTCTACCCGTGCTTTACGCCGGGTCAGCTGGTTGCTGATATCGGAAGCCTCCTGTTGTAACTGCCTGAGCATGCGCTGGTCTTCGCCCCACTGTTGCTCGATGACCTGTAATCGCTGCTGGTCTCCGCCGGTCTGGGACTTCAACACCCGCGCAGATTGCGTGATTTCTTCCAGTTCGGTGCGAATATCGGCAATTTCCTGCTCCCGGCCAAGCATACCGCTGTGCTGGTCCTGCTCGCCGAGCTGCAACATCCAGTTGCTCCCCGCCCAGTGTCCACCCGTGCTTACCAGACTTTCTCCTGCTTCGAGCATGGCCTTTTTCTGCTTGAACTCCTGCATGTCCTGACACAGATATACCTCACCAAGCAGCGGGGAAAGGTCGATTTCGCAGTCGATGTAATCGATCAGGCGCGGCCACTCCCTGGACGGCCGGGTTCCCGCCCGGGTTCCCTGTCTGTCGAACAGTGCGATGTTGTGATCGGGCAAAACCGTATCGGGAATCGACTGGCCCCGGGCCATGCAATAAGCACCCAAAAAAGGCGCCAGCACCACTTCGGCCGCTTTTTCGAAACCATCCTTAACCCTGAGCAGCTCGGTCAGGCGTTTTACCGATACAATCTGATGGCGTTCCAGCCATTTTCGAATTTCGTCGCTGGTTTCGGCCAGCACCGGCTGTTGCAGCGCTTCGAGTGCGCTCAGGCGGCCACGCAGGGTTTGCACCCGGTTACGTTTTTGGTCCAGGTGCGTCGATTGCGTATCGATCGCCTGGCGTAGCTGCTGGATCTCGTCGGCCCTGTGCTCTACCTGTTCCAGTGTAACTGCGTGCTCCTGTTTTTTTGCGTCGCTTTGTAGCTCCAACCGCTCGATTTCGGGGTCGATTGACGAAGATTCGAGCGTTGCAAGCTCGTCGAGCAGGCTTTTTCGCCGCTGCCCCGCCTGTACTGCCTGTTTTTCGGTCAGTTCGATCCCGCGATTCTCAATTTGCACCGACTCATGCACCTGGTGGTATTCCCGGTTGAACCGGTCCCATTGGTCCTGCCAGCCGGTCATATTGCCTTCGACCTCGGTAACAGCCTGCTGGTGCTCTTCCAGCGCCTGCTCGCTGGCCTCGAGCCGGGGTCGTGTCGAGTTTAGCTCGGTTTCGAGTTGCTGCAGTTTCTGCCGATCCAGCGTGACGATTTGCTTTGAGTCGAGCTGCGACTGGCGAATATTTTCCAGTTCCTGCCGATTGTGCTGGCGCAGGTTTTTGTGATGCTCGATGGATTGCTCCTGCCCCGAAATATCGGACCCTATGCGGTAATACTGACCCTGTACTTCCTTGTGCCGGTCGCCCGCAGCCAGCAGTTTTTGCCTCCCCTCTTCGATCAGTTTCTCCACCTCGCGGTAGCGGGCTACCTTCTCCTGCATGCTGGTTTCGACCGCTGCCAGTTCACGGTTATGGGCCTCGATTTCCGCGTCGAAGGACATCTTCTGTAACAACAGGTTTTCGGCTTCCAGCCTGCGTTGGTCCTGTTTGAACCGTTTGTATTTTTCTGCCGACTTGGACTGCCGCCTGAGGCGTAGCAGCTGACTATCGATTTCTTCGATCAGATCGTTCAGACGATCCAGGTTCTCGCGTGTATTGCGAATACGGGTCTCGGTTTCCCGCCGCCGCTCCTTGTATTTGGAGATGCCGGCGGCTTCCTCCAGGTATACTCGCAGCTCGTCGGGCTTGGCGTCGATGATACGACTCACCATACCCTGTTCGATGATCGAATAACTGCGCGATCCCAATCCGGTGCCAAGAAATAAATCAGCTATATCCCGCCGGCGGCAACGTGCATTGTTGAGAAAATACTTCGACTGGCCGACCCGCGTTGCCAGACGTTTCACCGAAATTTCATTGTATCTGGCGTATTCTCCCTGCACCCGGCCATCCGAATTATCGAAAATTAACTCTACCGACGCCTGCCCGACCGGCTTACGCGCCGAGGATCCACTGAATATGACGTCTTCGAGCGAATCACCGCGCAGGTTTTTCGCCGATGACTCTCCCATTACCCAACGGACCGCGTCTATCACGTTCGACTTGCCACAGCCGTTCGGCCCGACGATGGCAGTGACATTCGCAGGGAAGACTATCCTGACCGGATCCACAAAGGATTTAAAACCAGCAATTTTAATTTGGCTCAGGCGCATGCAATCGGGTATGAGATTCGACTCTTCGGAGCCCGGATTATATCACCTGCAACTACAGGTGAAAGCAGATTTAACTATCGCCTGCGCTTTCACCGGCTACCGGCCCTGGCCCACTTGGTGTAAACTCGCGCCACTATTTTTCAGGCCGAGTTCGATCTCCAGTTTCGGATTACTGGCCTGATTAAACCCGAGAAGAGAACTATCGATGAGTACCGAGCCTTCCACAGCGCTGGATACATTTGACAATCCGCAGCCGGATCGAGACTATACGATCCGCATCGACACACCCGAGTTTACCTGCCTTTGCCCGGTCACGGGTCAACCCGACTTCGCCAGCATCCAGATCGAATATATCGCGGATAAACTCTGCCTGGAGCTCAAATCACTGAAACTCTATTTCTGGTCCTATCGAAACGAGGGCGCGTTCCACGAAGCGGTAACCAACCAGATTCTAAACGATCTGGTCGAGGCGGTATCACCCCGGTTCATGCGGGTCAGCGGCGATTTTAATGTCCGTGGGGGCGTTTATACCCAGGTCGTAGCCGAACACCGCGCCGAGGGCTGGATTGCGCCCGAAGCGGTCGATTTGCCCTGATACTCCTGACGATACCAAACCCCATGTTGACCGATATAAGCCTTGGAATTCGTTATTTCGCACGCGGGTTCAAACTGATCGGGAAACCCGAGATTCGGGCCTGGGTAGTGATGCCCCTTTTAATTAACATCGCGCTGTTTGGCGGGCTCATCTGGCTGGGGTATGCCCAGTTTTCACCGCTGGTTGAATGGTTGATGTCTTTCGTGCCCGGGTTTCTCGATTTTCTGCGCTGGATCATCTGGTTTTTGATCATTATTATGAGCGCGATTATCGTATTTTTTAGTTTCACACCGGTCGCGAATATCGTCGCGGCGCCCTTCAACGCACTGATGTCCGAGAAAATCGAGGCGCTGTTGACCGGCAACAGGATCGATTCCGGTAGTACTATGCTGGCACTGGTGCTTGGCAGCCTGCGCTCACAACTGGGAAAGCTGATTTACATCCTGCTGTGGACAGTCGCATTGCTGCTTTTCAGCCTGATTCCGCTGATTAACCTGGCCGCTCCGATTGTGTGGGTAATATTCGGCTCCTGGATGCTATCGCTGGAGTATCTCGATTATCCGATGGGCAATCACGAACTGGAATTTTCGCAACAAAAACGGCTGCTGCGTGAACGCAAGGGGCTGGCGCTTGGATT
>JBGMRM010000297.1:0-3557 GCA_048061415.1 Gammaproteobacteria bacterium
GGAGATGCGGTCCACTGTGCCGATGAACTCGGTTACCCGGTGGTGCTCAAGGGCGCCTGTAGCGGCTTGCTGCACAAGTCTGAACTTGGCGCGGTGAAACTCGATTTGCAAAATTCAACTGCGGTGAAAGAGGCAATCGACGAAATACAGGCGTCGGTAAAAAAGGCTAAACCTGATTTGGAACTCGATCGGTTTCTGGTCGAATCGATGCTCGGCGATGTGCTCGGCGAATTGCTGGTTGGAGTTAACACCGACCCGCAATTTGGTCAGCTCATGGTACTCGCGGGCGGCGGAATCTGGGTTGAGTTGATGGAAGATTCTATAACCCTGCTTTTACCGACCACGCGGGAGCGAGTGCTTGAAGCCCTGGAAGGACTCAAATGTTTTGCACTGTTGCAGGGTTTCAGGGGAAAACCGTCGTGCGATCTGGATCTGTTGCTCGATGCCATCCTGTCAATCGCGCGTTTTGCGCAGAGTAACCGCGAACGACTACTCGAACTGGACGTCAATCCATTGATGATCGGCGAACATCGGGTGGTGGCCGCCGACGTGATGATTCACCAGACCGGGCCTAAGGCAAGTTATTTTTCCTGATGTTGGTTCATCCAGGTTTGCAGGCGTATATCGGTTCCTTCGGGCACCCTTAATC
Source organism: Gammaproteobacteria bacterium (assembly GCA_048061415.1). Lineage (GTDB taxonomy): Bacteria > Pseudomonadota > Gammaproteobacteria. The sequence goes on from JBGMRM010000297.1 coordinate 650, forward strand.
CTTTTTTGCTGCGGCGCCAGAGGATATCATCGGCGGTCTCGGCCCATTCGTATTTCATCAGGAAGACGACTTCGCATTCGAACAGCCCGCCGCCGAAATTTTCACCCAGATCATCCATGCTCGAACACTCGCCGAGCAGTCGGTCTATTTCGCTCCCATAATTGCGGGCATAGTCCTGTAACACGGTATCATCCAGCCAGAGAAATTTTTGCCTGCATCGAGCTAAAAACGCATCGAAGTCACCATTTTCAATGTCTCCGCCGGGCAGGATGGCGCCTTCGGTCCAGCGCGGCTGTTTAAACCTCATGGGTTTTTTCAGCATATCGACCACCTGTTCCGAAAGTTTGCGGTAGGTGGTAATCTTGCCGCCAAACACCGATAGAATTGGCGGACCATCGTCGTCCAGTTGCAGCACGTAGTCGCGCGTGACCTTGCTGGCATTTTTCGAATGATCGTCGAACAGTGGCCTGACCCCTGTATAACTCCAGACGACATCGCTCGCCTTGACCGGTTTTTTCATGTATTGATTGATGGCGTCACAGATATAGCTCACCTCGGAGTCCTGAATTGAAATATCGTCCGGGTCGCCGTGAATTTCAATATCTGTCGTACCCAGTAAGCTAAAGTCTCCTTCGAAGGGTATGGCGAATAGAACTCGCTTGTCCGCGTTCTGGAAAATATAGGGGTAGGGGTGGTCGAATAGCTTCGGTACGACGATATGGCTGCCCTTGACCAGGCGCACGCCACTATCGGAGTCGACGGTGTCGTCGAGATGCAGGGTTTGTTCGACCCAGGGCCCGGCGGCATTGACCACAGCCCGGGTTCGCAATCTGACTGTCTCGCCGGTGTTGGAGTTGGTGAGGGTCGCCATCCAGTGGTCGGTTTCTCTATCCAGCGCGGTACACCTGGTGTGCGTCAGAATCTGTGCGCCGTGATTTTGCGCATCGCGTGCGGTGAGCACGACCAGCCGGGCGTCCTGCACCCAGCAGTCGGAATATTCGAATCCGTGGGTGAATTCCGGTTTTAGTGCCTCGCCGCCTACATGACTGCGAAAATCTACTCCCCAGGATGCGGGCAGGACCCTGCGGCCACCGATGTGGTCATAGAGGAATAATCCGAGGCGGATCAGCCAGCGGGGACGTAGTACCTTATGGTGGGGCAACAAAAATCGCATTGGCCAAATAATATGGGGTGCGCTTTTTAAAAGTACCTCGCGTTCGCGTAATGCATGCCGCACCAGCGGAAAGTCGTAATATTCGAGGTAACGCAGACCACCGTGGATCAGTTTTGTACTCGAAGAGGAAGTGTGCTGCGCCAGGTCGTCCTTTTCACAAAGCACGACATTAAGCCCACGTCCGGCGGCGTCGCGCGCAATACCGACTCCGTTGATTCCCCCGCCGATCACGAGGATATCGGCGGTTTCGCGAGGGGCGCTTTCGCTGGAATCGTTTGTCATGGCTAGGTTCGTATCATCGGTTTGTGCGTTCGGCTTCACACCCATTTGAATACGAAGAACCCCCTCCCGGCAGAAATAATCAGGCCACCCCAGAGCGGCGATCCGAACCCCCACAGCCGTAACCGGCCGTGCTTGCGGTACGCGTCATCGTGGCTGCGATAGGTTTGGCGGCGACAGAGGTCAGGGTCTTGGCCAGGAGTAACTCAACCCAAGAATACATGAAGCAGAAAAATGCCGCAACACCGATACCGGCGGCAATGGTGGGGATGAAAATGCGCACGAAAAACCGATGGAATGAATAGCCGTCGAGGAATGCGGTTTCGTCCAGTTCCTTGGGAACCCCCGACATGAAACCCTCCAGAATCCAGACTGCTAGGGGGACATTGAACAGGCTGTGCGCGAGTGCTACGGCCCAGTAGGTGTCAAACAGTCCGACTGCTGAGTAGAGCTGGAAAAAGAGCAGGGCAAACACCGCCGGTGGCGCCATGCGGTTGGTTAGCAGCCAGAAAAAAAGATGCTTGTCACCGAGAAAACGATACCGTGAAAATGTATAAGCAGCGGGTAGTGCTATGGTTACCGAAATCAGCGTGTTGATCGCTACATAAGACATCGAATTGATATAGCCGTTACACTACCTCGAGCGTCGGCAGGGTCACATCCTTGCCTTCACCCGCCATCCAGTCGGTCAGGTTTATCGCCAGTTGTAAGCGTGAGTGGGTTCCGATGAGATCGGAGTCATTAGATGTAGGCATCGTACAGATTACGTCCGGTCTGCATCTGCGTCTGCACGGCTCGTATTACCTCACCCTCGCCAGGGATTTGATGATTCACCTTGATACCGGTTATTTCCTCAAATGCCTTCGCCGGAACCTTGGACTCGTATTCGTGAGTGGGAATGGTTTCGGACAGGACATTGATCTCCATACCCTTAAATGGTGCGGCTGCTTTGACAAACCAGTCCATCTCGCTCATCTGTTCTTTTTTGGAGAGCGTGGAAGGTTGAAATTCGTCGTTTACCCATTTCTTAGCCTCGGCCGTATCCGCGTAAGCAGCTGGCTGAATGACTAGTGCGATCGCGCGGCCACCGCGAGTTTTCGGACATTCATTTATTGGCTATTTGCAGTGACTAGGCGGGAATAAACTCGATAATGTGCCCGACTTTGATTAACACATTAAAGTGTTTGTGGGATAAAAATCCACCGACATCGAGACCGTTATCGTTTTCAATTATTTGCACGATGCAATGATAAGAAAAATGGTGGGTATAGGACTTATTTTCATCGACGACTGAAAAATAATTATCTTCGACGGCGACCACCTGCGCAGGTTCGAATCGGAACGCTTTTTCGATGTTGATGCCGACTTCCTTGTTCAGATATTTTGCCATAATACTTTTCATATAAGCTATCCTCGCATCTGGATAGGATACCATGTTAAGCCTGTGGGTACCCC
>JBGMRM010000298.1:0-3546 GCA_048061415.1 Gammaproteobacteria bacterium
TGAAAATTGCAGTCAAGGCCTTTGCGCGGCCTGTTAGTGCGGCATAATTCCCGTGGCTACCAGGTAATCAATTCGGCGGGCAAGTGATCGATACGGTTCAGGTATACGACGCTATGCGAACCGTGAATAAAGTCGATGCGCGATATCGAAGTATTGTGAAATGTCCAGTTAGCGACCCAGTCACTGCCGTAATTGTTTTCATGCCGGGGAACCCCCATGAGTTCATTGATCAACTGGTCCATGAAGTCGCCATGAACCACCATCGCAATACAATGGTCGGTGTGGGCATGCTTTGAGCAGATGTTTTCAACCACCGATCGAATGCGAAGCTGAAATTCATCGAAAGTTTCAGCGGCTCGATCCCACCAGCCGTTTTCGGAGATATCCACTGGTAAATTTACTCCGGGAAAGCGATCGGTAAAATAACCCCGGCCCGGCCCGGGTAACCCGCGCAGCTTGCCTTCGCCATCGACTTCATATATCCCGTATTTTTCGAAGATATCCGGCAACGCCTGTAATTCAAGGTTGCAGGCGTTTGCGATATAACTCGCGGTAAGAATCGACCGTGTCATTAAACTACAGTAGACATGGGTCAGACCAAAGTGGGTGGTTTTTACCGGGTTAAACGGGTGTTGACGCGGTTCCCCCTCGGGATGGGCTAAATGCCGGGCTAGTTGCTCGGCTTGCCGGTGGCCTGTTTTGGTGATCTCCGGGTCAGAGTGGCGGCCATCGAAATGGTCGGAGCCCTGCCACATCACATTATTTTCGGATTGAGCGTGTCGAATCAGATAGAGTTTCATAGGGTCTGGTTCATCATTCCGCCTGGGGAGTGATTTGTCTGGAATATGGAAAAGCTACAATGTATCAAATTAGCGATCCCAAAACTGCCTTACTGTTCTATGAACCGGCTGCCGTTGGCAGTATGAGCACTAAAATGGCACATCCAGCGCAAAGCAGATATATTGCATTAACGGTTTTGCGGCTTTGAACGTTGTTTCAACCTCGTCGATGAAATACCGGTCAAAAATAATCTCCGGTTCTTCGTGGCGCATAACGAAGAAACTTTTACGTTTCAAATCCTCTAAATGCTGATGTTCCGGGTCATAGCCTTTCGGGGGGCGTTTTAAACCGTCGCCGCTGATCCCGCCGCACAATTTATTTATCGACCTGCTGGTTTTGATTCTATGCCATTCCTGTGGATTATCGACAATGGTGTCGCGTATTTTGATTAGCTCCGGAGCGGATGGCAACCATATACCGCCTCCAAATACCACTTCCTCTGCCGACAGGTGCACATAAAACCCGGGCGTGTGGGCGTCTTTGCCCAGATTGTGCCGGAACTGGCATGCCGCGTGTAGTTTGTAGGGGCTCTTGTCCTTGGAAAATCGTACATCCCGGTAGATACGAAACATCGAACCACCATGCGGTTTGGGGTCGGCAATATAATGTTTGGAAATCCTGTTCAATCGAGGCGCCATTGCTTCGATGAAATGCGTCATCGGCTTCACTACCGATTGAAAGTACTCCGGTTTATGTTCGCTAAACCACTCGCGGTTATTATTTTTTGCTAATGATTTAAAGAACTTCAAAAATTTTGGGTCGAACATGCCACTCCCTCTCTATTTAATATCTGGTTCCCTAACCAGCTTAGGAATTCGCCAGGCGACGCCGTAAACTCGGCATCGAACTGAATGCATATTCAAATCATGATAGTCAATCTAAGAGGGCAGGTATATCGGGTCATGTTCTGCATCAAAAATGATCGCGTAAAAACTTTTGATCCCACTGTTTACGAAATACCTCGCTATCGCCTTCCCAGGCGATGGATTCAGCATTCAAATAAAAATAATGCCGGTCGCAGGTGATCGTAGTATGGGATTTGGTGGTGGTTTTCCAGTCACCACGGCTGTATTCCCAGGTCCATTCGTATTCGGCTTTTGCGGAGAGTGGGTCGGAATCTGCAATGGTAAAGCGTTGTAACGAAGTTGACCCCATTTCCATCTGGCTGTGATCGAAGCGTTTCTTTCCGTTGTCTGCAATGATTTCAAGTACATTGAGGCCACTTTCCAGGTCTTTTTGCAATATTCTTTTCTGATCGACTTCGCGTAGCGTGGTAGTGGCTATGGGTTTGCCAATCTGTGTGTTGCCGAATTCGGTTAACTTTCCATCAACCGCGTCCTCTGACCTGAGGGGAAGTCGTAACAGGCTCGATTCAGAAAATATTTTTACCCCTGTACTGGTTGGCGACGGCCAGGCGATAGGCCAGTAACTGGTCGATATGGCCACCCGCAGTTTATGCCCGGCCGGCGCCACATAACCAACGTGATTAAGTGCTACTTCGACCGTGTATCGCTCCCCGGGCGTCAATGCTTCGGGCTTTGATTTTCCGTTGCGCTGGCTCAGGTTCAAGATGCCGCGAGTGATTAATGTACTCGCGCCATCGGGCCAGACATCGCAGAGTCGTACCGCGAGCAGCGCCTGCGGTTGATCGCAGGTCAAACTGATTTGTGCGACGGCATTGCCCAATATTTTCAAATTTGAATCTAAATTCGCGGTATCGAATACCAGGGAGCCGGAATCTTCAGTTTGCTGATCGCCGGGCAACTCTTCGGCGGGTCCAAACGCAAACCAGGGCATGTACTCGCCTGATGCGAGTCCTACCGATTGTGGCGAGGTGATATCAAAATGCTGGTCGCTGGCGGGCTGTAACGCTAGCCCCTGCTCGGTAAAGTAGAATTGGCTGTTACTAATTTGATCCGAAGGCCATTGCTCTTCCCCCACCCATCGGCCGGGCCGTGAATCGTAGAAAGTCTGTGGGCGAATGCTGTCCTGCAGGTAAACCTGGTAGGTCGATTCGTCCATTATTCCGGTATCTTGATTTTTTAGCCACTGATCGAACCAGCGCAATGCATCGGAGAGGAAATCTACCGTGGGACCGGGAATGCCCAGATGCGGATAACGATGGCACCATGCGCCTTGCAACCCGCGTACTGGAACCGAAAGATTTCGCAGTAATCGCGATACCGTATTGGGCCAGCAGTCGGCGTGCCCGCTAACCGCGTATACTGGTATCTTGATCAAGTTGTAATCGGCACCTACCGTGTTATTGAGCCAGTAGTCGTCGGCATGTTGATGCTCAAACCATCGCTCGAGATAGTGAGGTGAATTTTCGAGCCGCTCAAACCAGAGGTCTCGCCAACCGCTGCCGACCAGTTCAGGGTCGGGTGGGCGCGTGTTGTACCCGAACATCAGCGCAGCCCAGCCGATGGTTTGCCCGACCATGCATCCCATATAATAAGAGCCGTCATCGTAGTAACGAAATTCGCTCGCGCCGAGTGCGATAATTGTTTTTAGCGCTTCGGGCGCTCGCTGTGCGAGTTGCAAACCGGTAACACCGCCCCAGGATATACCGATGGTTCCGAGATTGCCGTTGCACCAGTCCTGTTTTGCGATCCATTCGATCACGGCTACGCCATCGTCAACTTCCTGATCGGTATATTCATCGTAGAGCACGCCGTCGGAGCTACCCGAGCCACGCATATCGAC
>JBGMRM010000299.1:0-3541 GCA_048061415.1 Gammaproteobacteria bacterium
TCCTGCCGATGGTACTGGATGGCTCGGGCGTTCGGAAAACACGTCTGGAAGTTGTCATCCCCGCGCAGCCGCTGATCGAGTCTCAGCCCGAATTCGAGCAGAAAATCGTCGAACTACGCGCCAGGGTAGAAGAATTACCCGCCTTGCAACCCCAGTTTGTAGACGAAAAATCCAGCCCCGGGGAGAATTTAATCGAACGCGAACAGGTTCAAACCCCGGAGCCGGCTCAGGCGAGCGACGATCTGCCCGGTAAGCCCACTAAAACCGAGGCCCAGCTTTCGACGGTTACGAGCAAGCCTGGGGGCGATACCTGGGTTTTGCAGGTGGGTAGTTTCAAAGACCGCAGTAAAGCATTATCCCAACGCGACAAGTTACGAAAATCGAATATCGCCGCAGTGTTTATCGAGTTATTTAAAAACAACAATCAGTCCAGTTACCGTGTAAGGCTGGGGCCATTTCCAAGCCGGGAAAAATCAAAAATTGCACAAAATAAAATAAAGGCCAAACACAATATCGATGGACTGATCATGAGATACGAGAAGTGACGGAGTACACAGGCCCGCCATGATTGACGCGGGAAGCATCTCAGGCTATAAGACAGCGCTGATTCGATCGCTACATTCGAGCTGTTGCAGGAGACACCATGAACTGGTTTGACCTGATCATTATCGCAATCATATTAATCTCTGCATTGATCAGCCTGGTCCGGGGCTTTATTAAGGAGTCGATATCGCTTGCGAGCTGGCTGGTCGCGGGCTTTATCGCTTTTCGGTATTTCACGCCATTGGCGAGCCTGCTCGAACCCTATATAGAATCGCCGACCCTGCGCACCGGCATCGGATTTTCGATATTATTCGTGTTTACATTGCTCGTCGGAGCGGCGGTTAATTTTATGGCCAGTCAGATGGTGACAAAAACCGGGCTCAGCGGCACGGACAAGAGTCTCGGGGTGGTATTTGGCATCGCCCGAGGGGTATTGATTGTCACCATGTTAGTTTTACTCGCTGGATTGTCGCCGATGCCAAACGAAGCCTGGTGGCAGGAATCCGCCTTGGTAGAGTATTTCGCCAGTATCGCCGTCTGGATTAAGGAAATACTGCCCCAGGATGTTGCCGGCCGATTCGCATTGTAAACCAGTTATGAACCACCGTCTGGTGGTTTGAGGGCTATCAAGCATGTGTGGAATTATAGGAATAGTGAGTCATAAACCGGTAGCGCAGGTAATTTATGATGGATTGCTAGTGCTGCAACACCGGGGCCAGGACTCTGCCGGCATCGTGGTATGCGATGGCAATAAGTTAAATTTACGCAAGGACAATGGGCAGGTGAGCGATGTTTTCCGTACCCGGCATATGCTCAAGTTGCAGGGCGATATGGGTATCGGCCATGTTCGGTATCCAACTGCAGGCTGCTCTTCGTCTGCCGAGGCGCAGCCGTTTTATGTTAATTCCCCCTTTGGTATCACCCTCGCCCACAATGGTAATTTAACCAATGTAGACAAGCTTAAAGCTGAACTCTACGAGTCGGATTTACGCCACATTAATACCGATTCCGATTCCGAAGTGCTTTTGAATGTACTGGCTCACGAGCTGCGGGAGTGCGTCAATATAAGTCTTAGTAGCGAAGATATTTTTACCGCTGTCAGCGAAACGCATAAACGCATCGAGGGTGCCTACGCGGTTGTCGCGATGCTCACCGGCAAGGGCATTCTCGGCTTTCGCGATCCCTGCGGGATTCGTCCCATTGTCTACGGTAAGCGCACGAGCAGCGAGGGAGATGAGTATATGCTGGCTTCCGAGAGCGTCGCGCTGCAGGCTGCTGGATTCGAACTGGTAGCCGATTTGAAACCAGGCGAAGCGATTTACATCGGCGTCGATGGAAGCGTCGAATTGAGACAGTGCGCGCAATCCCCTTCTTTGCACCCCTGTATCTTTGAATATGTCTATCTGGCCCGGCCCGATTCGATCATCGATAATATATACGTCTACAAGGCGCGATTACGTATGGGGGTAAAACTGGCGCGTAAAATCCTGAGCCAGATGCCGGAACACGATATCGATGTTGTTATTCCAATTCCAGATACCAGTCGTCCTTCGGCGATGGAGCTGGCCTACCATCTCGGTGTTAAATACCGCGAAGGGTTCATCAAAAACCGCTATATAGGCCGAACCTTCATGATGCCTGGGCAAAAAATGCGCAAGCAATCGGTCAGGCGGAAACTGAACCCGATCGACATCGAATTTAAGGGCAAGAACGTATTGCTGGTGGACGACTCCATCGTGCGCGGCACCACTTCGCAACAAATCATTCAGATGGCGAGGGACGCGGGGGCGAGTAAGGTATATATCGCATCGGCTGCGCCCCCGGTACGTTATCCTAATGTTTATGGTATCGATATGCCTAGCGTGGAAGAACTGGTCGCCCATGACCGTAGCGAAGCGGAAATTGCCAAATACATCGGCGCAGACTGGTTAATCTACCAGGATCTGGAGGCATTGATCGACGCGGTACAAAAAGGCAACCGATCGATTGAAGAATTCGACTGCTCCTGCTTTAACGGCAAATATGTGACCAGCACGATCAATAGTGATTATCTCGACAGGGTGCAAAGCATTCGTAAAGACTCGGCAAAACAGGTTATCGAAGACCAGTTGAACGTAGTCGGAATGGACTTGCACAATAACGCATGATTTCGTGGCAGGAACTCAATCGGCAGGTACAGGCTAAATTACCGGGTAACCTGGCGCTCGCGGACGAACGCCCGATTGTACTCATCGACTCTAGAACCCAGCGGCTGCACTCGATCGATATCGAACAGGAAGAAAATACTAGCTACCCTGTTTCTACCGCCGCCAACGGCCTGGGAAATCGAGAAGAGAGTTACAAAACCCCGTTCGGTATCCTGCGTATCAAGCAAAAAATTGGTGGTGGAGAACCAGCGGGGACGGTATTCGAAGGGCGAAAACCGAGCGGGCGGATCAGCAACAAAACCGATAATCGCCAGCAGGATGAAATCACCTCGCGTATTTTATGGCTGGATGGCATGGAGCAGGGATTCAACAAGGGACGGGGCTACGATACTTTTTCCCGATATATCTATATTCATGGCACTTCGGATGAAAAACGCATAGGTCAACCCGTATCGGAGGGCTGTATTCGCATGAAGAATGAAGATGTCATCGACTTGTTTGATCGGGTCCTGGTCAACGACCTGGTGGTTATTCGTTAAGCAGGTTAAATCGAACTTCGATATATTCGGTACCCATTTGCCCCTTTGTTGGTATTTGTTGGCCCTGTAAAGCGTTGGAGAATAGACGCTTATGTTTTTTGGGATACCTACGACTGAGTACTGGATAACGCCCCTCGAAGTTCCGACCTTTGCTACTAATTAACAGCGCAGTAGCAGCCGTCGATCAATCCTATATATTTAAGTTAATTGTACCCGAGGACAGTTAACGAAGGATTATTTCAATCAAACAGGAGGGATTCACTATGCATACCTTTATTCCTAAACCTAGTAGGTTGTTTGTAGCAGCCTTAT
>JBGMRM010000300.1:0-3540 GCA_048061415.1 Gammaproteobacteria bacterium
GCCTGCCGCGCCTGCAGCGTTTGCGATTGCCAGTCGTCGCTGTTTTGTGTCGTGACCTCGTCAGCCAGCAGGGATTCTACGAAGACTCCCGAAGAGGCATTAATGGCGAGATCTGGCTGGTAAATATGCCCCAGTTCTTCGGCCCCGGCGTGTACATGAATGAATGTTTGTTGTGGGGTCGGGATATCGATCAGACTAAACCCGGCGGTGGTCAATTCGCCCATCCGCGTACCGATCACCAGTAGCAGGTCGCTGTTTCGGATTCGTTGGGTTAACGCCGGGTTGACCCCGAGCCCGATGTCGCCAATGTAATTCGGGTGATCGTGGCTGAAATAATCCTGGCATCGAAACGTATTAGCAACCGGCAAATGTGTTGCCTCGGCAAATTGCTGCAACTGTTGCCGTGTCTGCTCGCTCCAGCCGCCGCCGCCGATGATGATCATCGGGCGTTTCGAGGCCGCGAGCAAAGCGTATAGTTTTTGCATATCTTCCGGCACCGGTGCGGTGTATACCAACTGCCAGGGTTTGGCGTCGGCGACACGGGTGGTGTCGGTGAGCATGTCTTCGGGCAGGGCGAGTACTACCGGCCCGGGACGACCGCTGGTGGCTGTAGCAAACGCGCGATTCAGGTATTCCGGGATACGGCCGGCATCGTCGATTTGCGCGACCCACTTGGAAACCTGACCGAACATACGTCGGAAATCGATTTCCTGAAATGCCTCCCGATCCTGATCCTTACGCGCGATCTGGCCGATCAGCAGAATCATCGGCGTCGAATCCTGCATTGCCACGTGCAATCCACCACTGGCGTTAGTCGCGCCCGGACCGCGTGTCACAAAACAAATTCCGGGTTTGCCGGTCAATTTGCCATGGGCTTCGGCCATATATGCCGCACCGCCTTCGTTACGGCATATGGTCAGGGCGATTTCAGGGCGGTCATACAGTGCATCGAGTGCGGCGAGAAAACTTTCACCCGGGATACAGAAAATGCGATCGACAGCATTGATTTTTAACGCTTCGATCAGGACCTGGCCCCCGGTTCTTGAAATTGATTGATTATTCACTGCTGCTCCGAGGAAGTGAAGGTTAGTAATAAAAGCGATTTTTAGAACTGCCTGATATCAATTCTTATATCATGCGGTATTACATTGGACAATCGGAATCGACACGGCGAGTGATTTTTATCGAGGTAAAAAAACGCCCCGACAGCGCGGGGCGTAATGCTGTAAGAGTTAAAGGGTAAAATGGTCAGCGTCCAGGATTACAATAAAGTCAAAATGTAGCGGCAATTTATAAAGGCTTACTTTAAACTACCCCGGATTGTAAAAGCCGCCTGCTGTATGTTCGAACTCATTACCAACGCCGATGTATACGCGCCGCAGCCGCTGGGAAACCAGCATTTGCTGGTGTGCGCCGGAAAAATCGTTTATATCGGTAGTAAAATACCGCAACTCGACGACCGACTGGCCGTGCAAACTACCGACCTTGACGGAGCCAGGTTGATACCGGGGTTCATCGATGCGCACGCGCATATTACCGGTGGTGGTGGCGAAGCCGGGGCCTCGACCCGGGTTCCACCGTTGCATTTGAGCCAGTTTACCGATGCCGGTGTGACTAGCGTCGTGGGTCTGCTCGGCACTGACGACCTGACGCGTAACACACAAACCCTGTTGACCCAGGTGATGGGATTGCGCGAAGAGGGGTTATCGGCCTGGTGTTACACCGGCGGCTATCATCTGCCGGCCACTACTTTGACGCAATCGGTGCGTAGCGATATCGTGAATCTCGAGCCGGTGATCGGTGTGGGCGAAGTGGCGCTTAGCGATCATCGTTCGAGTCAGCCAACGCTGGACGAGGTTTTGCGGCTGGCGAGCGAGGCGCACGTCGCCGGGCTGATGACCGGCAAGGCCGGTATCGTGCATTTTCACCTCGGCGATGGCGAGCGTGGCCTGTCGATGATCAATGACTGTCTGGATCGCAGTGAAATCCCGGCGCGCGTATTCCAGCCGACCCACGTGAATCGAAACAAGCCGCTGTTCGAGCAGGCCTGCGAGTTGACAAAGCGTGGTTGCACGGTGGATTTGACCGCGTTTCCAGCCGATGGAGCCGATGCTGGCTGGTCGGCCGAGGAAGCGGTTGAGCGTTATTTCGACCAGGGTCTCGACGCACGGAAACTAACCATCAGCTCTGACGGCGGCGGCTGCCTGTTGAACTTCGATGCCCAGGGAGAGGTTTTGAATATGGGCTTTGCCCAATGCGCTGCCCTGTCTGTGACCTTCAAAGCGATGCTCGATGCTAATTTAGCGATGGAAAAGATACTGCCGCTGATGACGTCTAACGTGGCAAGCCTGCTCAGGTTTCATCGTAAAGGCCAAATCGCTTCCGGGTTCGATGCCGACCTGCTGGTGCTGGATCAGTCGCATCGCATTGTCAGCGTGATGGCGAATGGCGTCTGGCATATTAAACAGGGTCAGCAATTGATCAAAGGTTTATTCGAACAATGAGTCCTTCCCCGAAGCAAAATGGTCATACCCGTGGTTACGTGATTCCCATCGGCGGCGCCGAAGAGCGTACCGGTTCGCCAATGGTGTTAAAGCGCTTCGTCAGGCTCTGCGGGGGTCGAAAAGCGCGTATCGTGATTATTCCCACCGCGTCGAATTTGCCCGGTACCGGCGACAAATACATCGAGATATTCTCTAAAATCGGCGTTAGCGAAGCCGTGTCTTTACCGATCGATGAAAGGGTCGAAGCAGACCGGCAGGATTATCTCGACCAGCTCGAACAGGCCACGGGTATTTTTATTACCGGGGGGAACCAGTTGCGCCTGTCTACCATCCTCGGCGGCACCGAGGTGGCGAAAAAAATCAGGCGACTGAATGCCAGAGGCGTTCACATCGCCGGAACGTCTGCCGGGGCCGCGATCATGCCCGAGCATATGATTGCCGGGGGTTCGACCGGCTCGGTACCCTCAGGTGACGGCGTCAACCTCGCGCCCGGACTAGGTCTGACCAACGCATTGTTGATCGACCAGCATTTTAGCGAGCGTCACAGGCTCGGACGCTTACTGACGGCGATCTCCTACAACCCGTTTATGCTTGGCATCGGGCTGGATGAAAATACCGCTATCTTTATCGACCCGGAACATAGTTTCGAAGTAGTCGGCAGTGGCGCAGTGACGGTAATCGACCCGATTCATCTGAGTTACTCGTCGATGAGCAAGGCGTCGAAAAAAGAAGCTCTGAGCATGCTCGACCTTAAGCTCCATATTTTGTCGAAAGGCTGTACCTTCGATATAGAAGAACGGAAACCTTACCCGCCTGAGAAGAAGTAGTGCCTTGGCAGAATTTCGCTGGATTCCAACTCGTGGCTCCACTACTGCCTGGATTATTTCATTACCTGAATTTCTGGCACAATAATAAGTTCATGATTTGGACCAGGCTATCTCGGGTGGAAGGGCTCACTTTCTAGGCGAAACCATCGGTATCTATTTACAGGAACGCTGTAAACCATCCATGGACGCTCTCACGCGACATCCATGTC
>JBGMRM010000301.1:0-3529 GCA_048061415.1 Gammaproteobacteria bacterium
CTCCTGGAACCGATCATTATGTCGGTCCTGGGTGTACTGGTAGGCGGCCTGATTATCGCCATGTACCTGCCGATATTCAAGCTGGGCGCGGTGGTTTAAGGCAGTTGGATTTAATCCGCGAACTGGTTCCATTCTTCCAGTTATTTCCAGGCGTTTACCTCGCCAGCCTGTTTATTCTAGGGCTATGTATCGGTAGTTTCCTGAATGTAGTCATTTATCGCTTACCGCTAATGATACAACGGGAGTGGCGCCAGGATTGCCTCGAATTCCTCGAACAGCCTGGCGCGCCCGACGCCGAGTCATTTAACCTGCTGGTTCCGAGATCCCGTTGTGGTCATTGTGGGCGACAAATTAGCGCCACTGAAAACATTCCGATCCTGAGTTACCTGATTTTACGCGGTAAATGCGCCGGGTGCGGAACATCAATTTCTATCCAGTACCCGCTGGTAGAAATTTTTGCCGCACTGGTTTCACTCATAGTCGGCTGGCATTTTGGTGTCAGCCTGCAAGCGTTGGCAGCGCTGGTGTTTAGCTGGAGCCTGATCGCCGCCAGCGGCATCGATATCGGCCACAAAATACTACCCGACAGCATCACCTTACCCTTAATGTGGTTAGGAATATTGCTATCTCTTTTTAATGTCTTTATCGACATTCAATCCAGTATCATCGGAGCAATGGGTGGTTACCTCAGTTTGTGGAGCATATTCATCCTGTTTAAACTGGTCACTGGCAAGGAAGGAATGGGGCATGGTGATTTCAAATTACTCGCAATGCTCGGCGCCTGGACCGGGTGGAAAATGCTATTTGTCATTATATTGACCTCTTCCCTGGTCGGCGCCATCGTCGGTATTACGATGATCGTGCTAAAGAAAACCGAGCGTGGCACCCAAATTCCCTTTGGCCCTTATCTGGCTGCGGCTGGCTGGCTCAGCCTGTTGTGGGGTGCCGAGATATCGCAATTTTATTTTAAACTGCTGTAGCGTTACATCGGTCCGGCAATCGTGCTCAAAATTGGTCTCACAGGGGGTGTTGCATCGGGCAAAACTACGATCAGTAATCTATTTTCCAGTCACGGTACACCGATCATCGATACGGATACCATCAGCCACCAGCTACTGGATGTCGATCGACCTGGATATATCCAGGTGGTGCAGTATTTTGGTAACGAGATATTACAGCAGGATGGGCAAATAGACCGCCGCCGGCTGAGACGACTGGTATTTTCCGATCAGGCCGAAAAGCTATGGCTGGAAGGAATACTTCATCCGATGATATATCAGCAAGTCGAGCATCAAATTTCCCAGAATAATGCTGCCGATTATATCATCGTAGTAATCCCACTTTTGTTCGAAGCCAATTTTCAATCGCTGGTAGACCGCATACTGGTGGTCGATTGTTCGGAAGAAACCCAGATCCAGCGATTGACCGATCGTGACAATATAGATCCTGAGCTGGCGCATAAAATGCTCGCTCAACAATGGAGCAATCAGGATCGTTTAATACGGGCTGACGATGTGATAGAAAATGATCAAAATCGAAACCTGGGGGCACAGGTAATCAGCCTGCACAGGAGATATCGTTCGCTTTCCAGGCCCCCCACAGGGACTGAGAGTTAGTTCACGAACCCTTCTGTCAGGCGTATTTTTACTCTAATTTCAGCTATAATCGCCGACCTTGCGGACTAACAGGCAAAAATGTCAGTTAAAGGCCATACTTTCGAACAACCCCTGAACGAGCGCATCCGAATGTGTTTGCGCGTCGAAACCCTGATGCGGAGGTATCACTACTTCACTGGATTAAAAGGTGACTGGAGTGCGTACAGCGCCCTGCTAGGCATCCTGGAAATTACCTCTTTGCTGGAACGGGGAGATTTAAAACAGGAACTTATGAAGGAGCTGGAGCGACAGTACGGCGCCCTGAAATCTCTTGCGTCGAAAGACGGGGTAGACAAGACGAAGCTCGAACTGGTTTTGAGCAAGCAAAAAAATGCGCTCGATCGAATCCACCAGCTTGGCGGCAAACTTGGCATACATTTGAAACGGATAGATTTTCTGCTGGCTATCAAACAACGAACCTCGATCCCAGGGGGTAGCTGTGATTTCGACCTGCCGCAATTAAGATACTGGCTAAACCAGACCCACGCACAAAAATTGAGCGACTTGAAGCGCTGGGCAGCCCCGTATCTAGAACTCGAGGCTGTTATCGAACTCATTTTGAGCGTAATTCGCGATAGTGGTACACCGAAACAGGTCATCGCAGAGAAGGGTTTTTTTCAGCAGTCCCTGGATCGACAACATTCAAACCAGCTGCTTCGTATCGCTATTCCAGCCGGCAAGGCATACTACCCGGAAATTAGTGCGGGGAAGCACCGATACTCGGTCAGATTTTTGACTTCGAAATCGGTCGACGAGGTACCGTCGCAAGTTAAGGACGACGTACCCTTCCTGCTTTCGCGCTGTTCGCTATAGCATCGATTATCGGCCGATCGGCCTCCGGAAACCGATATCCGGCCATTTCTTCCACGCCGATCCACCGAACTTGCTGTGCTTCGCGCGCTTTTACCACACCCTCGTAGGCTCTCACTTCCCACACATCCAGCAATATTGACCGATCTTTATATTCATGGCGAACCTGCCTGAAAGGTCTGGTATCGGTGCAGCGGATGTTGATCTCCTCCTCGAGTTCCCGTCGTAAGCCATTTAATCGGCCTTCTCCCGGTTTCAGCTTCCCTCCGGGTAACTCCCAAAAGCCTTCCAGATGCTTGCCTTTTTGTCGCTTCGAAATCAGGAAAGAATTGTCCTTTCCAGGCTGCCAGATAATCGCCGCAACCACGTGGAAAAAGGGAACAGATATTGGCCTATTCGAGATTGATTTCAAATTCTTAACTGCGGTATTCGGCGTTGATTTTTACATAGTCGTAAGAAAGGTCCGAGGTCCAGATAACGCCTGAATGTTCACCCTGCCCCAGGTTGACGATTATTCTGATATCTTCCCTGTCCATTTCATTCTGTCCCAGTTCCTCACGGTAGGATTTATCTGGTAGGCCATTTCTCAACAGGCAGGTATTTCCCAGGTGAAGATCGACTCGCGAGACATCGAGGTTTTCAATTCTGGCCCGGCCTGTCGCCGCAAGGATACGACCCCAGTTAGGATCGGATGCAAATAACGCTGTTTTCACCAGTGGGGAATGTGCAATCGTATAGCCTACTTCACGCGCATCGGCGATCGATCTAGCGCCCCGCACTTCGATTTCAACAAATTTGGTTGCGCCTTCAGCATCCCGGATAATTGACTGCGCCAAATGCCGGTATACGAGTCTCAGCGCGTCGATAAAATCCTGGGCATTCCTGCCTATTGCCACGCCCGAAGCGCCCGTCGCTATCAAAACACAGGCGTCATTGGTAGAGGTATCGCCATCAACCGTTATCGAATTGAAAGAGCCCTCGACCGCTAGTTTATTGATACCCTGTAATATATCCGGATCGATAGCGGCATCGGTCGCGATAAAAGCCAGCATTGTCGCCATATC
>JBGMRM010000302.1:0-3520 GCA_048061415.1 Gammaproteobacteria bacterium
CCACGCTCTATGTCACGCTGGAGCCCTGCACCATGTGTATCGGGGCTTTGGTGCATGCGCGCGTCGCCCGTATTGTTTATGGCGCCACCGAACCGAAAACCGGAGCCATCGAAAGTGCGCTACGATTATTCGAAACCGGCGAATTCAACCACAGGCCGCAGCTACAGGGGGGCGTCCTGGCTGATGAATGTTCGGGTTTATTGAAGCAGTTTTTCGAGGCCAAACGTCAGGTCGACGATCGCGGCGCCTGCTAATGATAGGTTCTACGGGAAGTCGTGTATGCCGTTGCAACCAGGTAGAACTTGTACTGACATTTCCTGTCAATTATCTGATTTCGATAGAATACTGGAATTAGATTTTATGATAACCAACGATCCCTGTTTTAAAAACCAAAATTCGGGTGCAGCGACAACCAGCCTGCGCGTCTGCTAAAATTTATCACGTCTGTTTAATTGCTTATGCATAAATCAATACCAATAAATCGAGCGACCCTCACGTTAATTACCGTTTTGACCATCCTGTCGATTTTACCCGACACGGTATTTGCAGGCATTCCGGAGGAGATCCTGTTCGAGGCGGAGTCTCCTTATCAGGCGATTTATGTCACCCGGCACGATAGCCTTTTGAGCCTCCGTACCGGCTCCCGGTTCTCGCGTTCCACAGCCATGGATAGCGAGAATCCATACCGCCACGTATTCGAATACACCGGGCTTATGATGATGGGGCTCGCCTACCGGAATAAGCCAGACAGTGCTCTGGTCATAGGACTGGGCGGGGGAACCGTATCGAAATACCTGAGAAAATATTATCCTGAGCTCAAGATCGACAATGTTGAAATGGATCCTGTCGTGGCTGATGTGGCCCAGAGGTTTTTCAATTTTACCCAGACGCCCGACAATCAGGTAATCGTGATGGATGGACGCCGATTTCTGCAGAGAAGCGATAGAAAATACGACCTGATCTTCCTGGATGCTTACTACGGAGGGTACATTCCCTTTCACCTGCTGACGGCGGAATTTCTAAAACTGGTTAAGAGCAGCCTGTCCGATAATGGCGTGGTCATTTCAAATACCTGGCGGAGCAGGAAATTATATAACCGCGAGTCAGCCACCTGGGCCAGTGTGTTCGGGTATTTCGACAGTTTCCTCGGGCGCCGCTCGGCTAATCGTGTCGTGATCGCAACCAGCTCGGGTGTGCGTTACTCGCCCGAAGAGTTGATAGCGCGTATGCAAGCGACGCAGAGCGAAATGCGTTTCCAGGAAGTCGATCTGCCAGCTATGGCCAGTAGCACGCTCGATCTCAACCCCACCTGGCCCGCCGATACCCCGCTGTTGACGGACGATTTTGCACCGGTGAATTTGCTGGTTGATCCGCGGCAGGATTTCAGTTATTAAGATGCCTGAATACGGTGTGAACACAATGGGGGGATTTTCAAATAAGGTGGACGATCGCGGTTCGACTTCGGTCAAACACCGGCACTCGAAAACATTGACGTTTTTAATCTATTGCGTCGCTTACCTTTCGGGCGCGGTTTTTCTGGGGCTCGAAATCGTGGCTAGTCGGGTAGTCGCGCCATACTTCGGTAACTCGATCTATGTCTGGGGTAGCCTCATCAGCGTGTTTTTGTTGGCACTGAGCATCGGTTATTATCTCGGGGGAATTCTGGCTGACCGCAGGCCCAGTTTCAAAGTGCTCTCAGTGGTGATCATTGCCGCGGGAATATTCGTGCTACTGGTGCCCTTTATCCAGGAGCCGATAGGGTTGCTGGTTTCGGGCTTCGACTGGGATTTGCGCCTGGCGGTATTACTCGCGGTATCGGCTTACTTCCTGCTGCCGTCAATCCTGATGGGTATGGTTTCGCCTTATATCGTGAAGCTGAAAACCACCGAGCTGGCCGCACTGGGTCAGTCTGCCGGTAATGTCTATGCGGTATCGACGCTGGGGAGCATTAGCGGCGCATTCCTGGTTTCGTTCGTATTGATCACCTCATTCGGTACCCGCGCAATTTTACTGGGCTCGGGATTTACCCTGATTTTTATCGCACTACTGTGTTTACCCTGCGCACAATTGGCCGGCCAATGGCGTGTTGCCGGGTCTGGTGACCCCGTGTCGGAAAAATGAGCACTTATTACAGGCATATCAGTGTCGCTATTTTTGCGACTGTTTCAGGACTGCCGTTCTGGTATGGACGCCTCATTTGGGATCCTGAAATGCGCTTGTGGCGGGCGATTGGCGACGTCAGTTTTCTGCTGCTTTTCCTGTTGATGCTGATGGGTCCGATGTCCCGGTATTCTCGTACTGTTGGGCGTTTGTTGACCTGGCGGCGCGAGTTAGGAATCTGGTTTGCAATACTCGCGATTATTCACACGCTGCTGGTGCTCGATGGCTGGGTACGCTGGGACTGGATGCGCTTCTTCGGGTACGAATTCATCCCGCAGCTCGGGCGCTACGCCCGAATCGAGCCTGGATTCGGGTTATCCAACCTGGTCGGAATTGTCGCCACTTTCATGGCCGTGCCCTTGATGATTACCTCTGCCAACTGGGCGGTAAAGCGTCTTGGGGGTAGTTCGTGGAAGTGGTTGCATTACGGGTCCTATACCGTGTTCTATCTGGTGATCCTGCATACGCTATACTTCCTTTTCGTCCACTACACCGAATCCTTTCACCGGCCGGTTCCCAATAATATAAACTGGTTCCGCTACCCATTCCTGGCCGGTTCGTCGATCGTATTGATTTTGCAAATGAGCGCATTTTTTTCAATCGTTCGCCAACGGAAAAAAACCAAAGCCCAGGTCTAGATATTAAACCCAGATTCCTGCGACTAGCACGGGTTATAAAGGTTTGTGACTATACAAGATTCTAGATCCCGGGCATCCGCTGCCAGGCGTGTTCTCTATGGTTTGCCCCGGTGGGATGTTTGCTTCTCGAATAGAAACATACTCGGTGGCGCCAGCCTGTTTATGTTTGTCAATATAACTCGCTAGTTATGTTGACAATAATGCCGTATAATATTGACATAAATAGCAAATTAATGGACATGTTTTATGGCCAGGCCCACTCATCGTGGCGACAATATTAAGCAATTTTTGCTGAAAGAAATTCCAGGTCACCCGGGTGAAGTGGTTTCTCTTGCATCTCAGGAATTTGGGATAACGCGGCAAGCCATCAGTAGATACATTCGTGATTTAGTAGACCATGGATTAATCATAGCCGAAGGAAAAACGAAACAACGCAAGTATAAGTTAGCCATTCTTGAAGACCTGAAACTGAAGTTTAAATTAAGAGATATTCAGGAAGATACAATATGGCGAGAGTATATATTCCCACATTTAGAGAGCTATCCGGAAAATGTTGTTGATATCTGGCACTATGGATGTACTGAAATGATCAACAACGCCATTGATCATTCAAACGGTGAAAATCTGTACCTATTTATAGAGAAAGACGCGGTAAAGGTGTCAATGTGGATCGATGACGATGGCGTTGGGATTTTTAAGAAAATTAAGGAAGCCTGTGATCT
>JBGMRM010000303.1:0-3507 GCA_048061415.1 Gammaproteobacteria bacterium
GGGATCAGATCATGCGGTTGAAGGCCGAGATCGAGAACAATCGGAAACGTGCCGTACGGGAGCTTGAAAACGCTCATAAATATGCTTTGAGGAATTTTATCGAAGCACTTTTACCGATCGTAGACAGCATGGAAATGGGGCAGACGGCAGCCGATGCCAAAAATGCCAGCCTGGAGAGTATTCGCGAAGGAGTCGACCTGACAATGAATATGTTTATTCAGGTGATGGAAAAGCAGGGGCTTGTACAGATCGATCCACAGGGGGAAAAATTCGATCCCGATCAGCATCAGGCAATGAGCATGGTAGAGGATAAAAAAGCAGAGTCCAGCACGGTCATCAAGGTAATACAAAAAGGTTACCTGCTAAACGACAGGCTGGTCAGACCAGCCATGGTAGTCGTGGCCAAATAAACAGGGCTCAAAATGGCATATGACTTGAAACAGAAGGATTAATCCTTACATCAAGTATAGGTTTTAATTAAAGATTATCGGGAGCAACAATTATGGGTAGAATTATTGGAATCGACCTTGGAACTACTAACTCGTGTGTAGCGGTTATGGAGGGTGGTAAGCCCAGGGTTATCGAAAATGCAGAGGGAGATAGAACGACCCCTTCTATAGTCGCTTTCGGAGCCGAAGGCGAAATTTTGGTGGGCCAGCCGGCCAAACGCCAGGCAGTCACCAATCCGAAGGACACCCTGTATGCAGTCAAACGGCTGATTGGTCGTCGTTTCGACGAAAAAGCAACACAGAAAGACATCGACCTGGTGCCATATAGCATTATAAAAGCCGACAATGGCGATGCCTGGGTAGAGGCCAAAGGCGAAAAAGTAGCGCCACCCGAAATTTCCGCCCGGGTTTTGCAAAAAATGAAAAAAACTGCCGAAGATTACCTGGGTGAAGAAGTTACCGAAGCGGTCATTACCGTGCCGGCTTACTTCAACGATTCACAACGTCAGGCAACCAAAGACGCAGGAAAAATCGCTGGACTGGAAGTCAAGCGTATCATCAACGAACCAACCGCAGCGGCGCTAGCCTACGGTATGGACAAGGCATCGGGCGATAAGAAAATTGCAGTTTTTGACCTCGGTGGCGGCACCTTCGATATTTCAATCATCGAAGTGGCGGAAATCGACGGCGAACACCAGTTTGAAGTGCTTTCGACCAACGGCGATACCTTCCTCGGTGGCGAAGACTTCGATATGCGCCTGATCGATTATCTGGCGGATGAGTTCCAGAAGGAGCAGGGCATGGATTTACGTAGCGATCCACTTGCCAAGCAACGCCTCAAGGAAGCGGCGGAAAAAGCCAAAATAGAATTATCTTCGGGCCAGCAAACCGATGTTAATCTGCCGTATATAACCGCCGACGCCGCAGGCCCCAAGCATCTTAATTTGAAGATCACCAGAGCCAAGCTTGAATCGCTGGTCGATGATCTGATTGCACGTACCATAGACCCACTAAAAGTGGCGCTCGATGACGCCGATGTCTCGGTTTCCGATATACACGACGTGATCATGGTAGGCGGGCAAACTCGCATGCCCAAGGTGCAGGAAGTGGTGAAAAACTTCTTTGGCAGAGAACCTCGTCGGGATGTGAACCCAGACGAAGTGGTAGCTTGCGGCGCCGCAATCCAGGGTGGCGTCCTCGGTGGTGACGTTAAGAATGTATTGTTACTCGACGTTACACCACTTTCGCTTGGCATCGAGACGCTCGGCGGCGTAATGACCAAGTTGATCGAGAAAAATACCACGATTCCGACCAAGGCATCGCAAACCTTCTCGACTGCGGAAGATAACCAGACTGCGGTGACGGTCCACGTATTGCAGGGCGAACGGGAAGTTGCGACAGCGAATAAGTCTCTGGGTCGTTTCGATCTGTCCGATATTCCGCCTGCCCAACGTGGAGTGCCTCAAATCGAAGTCACTTTCGATATCGATGCAAATGGTATCTTAAACGTATCGGCAAAAGACAAGGCGACTGGTAAGGAGCAGAAAATCGTGATTAAGGCATCCAGTGGTCTGTCGGACGAGGAAGTCGAAAAAATGATCAAGGATGCCGAGGCGCACGCGGATGAAGACCGTAAACATCGTGAAATGGTTGAAGTTCGAAATCAGGCGGATGCGATGATACATGCCACCGAAAAATCGCTTAAGGATCTCGGTGAGCAGGTCGAAGCTGAAGACAAGACCAGTATCGAATCGGCAATCGCCTCGCTTAAGGGCGCATTGGAAGGAACCGACAAGTCCGAAATTGAAAGCAAGACCCAGGCGCTGGCCGAGGCATCGAGTAAACTCGCCGAAAAAGCTTATGCTGCCAATGCAGAAGGGTCCGAGCCGGTCGATGCAAATGCAAGCGCTGAAACCGGTGAAGCTAATGACGATGTGGTAGACGCAGAATTTGAAGAAGTTAACGAAGAAGACAAGAAGTAATGGTTTAAAAAGGGGAAACCTGGCCTGTTTTTGACCGGCCAGGTTTTTCGTCGTCTGGATTGGGGGCCTCTGATTAAGTCATGACTGAATATCCTGGGCATAACACATCAATCTCTACGTTACGAAACCTGGTTATCATGGTGCCAACACGTGCATTTAGCGCCATGATCTTCAAAGTGTTGTGCCCATAATAATTCGCCCTGGACCTAAGCAGAGATTCCGATAAATATGCCGCAAAGAGATTATTATGAAGTTCTGGGTGTCTCCCGATCGGCGACGGAATCTGATCTGAAAAAGTCCTTTCGGCGTCTTGCGATGAAATACCATCCAGACAGAAATCAGGGCGACGAAGAAACTGAAATATTATTCAAGGAGGCCAAGGAAGCCTACGACGTTCTCTCCAATTCGAATAAGCGCGCTGCCTACGACCAGTTTGGTCATGCCGGTGTCAATCAGCCTGCTGGTAGCGGATTTGGTGGTGGCGGTTTTGGCGATGCATTCAGCGATATATTTGGTGATATATTTGGCGGCGGCTCAAGGTCGCAGGTACGCAAGGGTGCGGACCTGCAATATAACCTCGAATTGAGCCTCGAAGACGCAGTCGCGGGCACCACGGTGAGAATCCGTGTGCCGACCCTGAAACACTGTACCAGTTGTTCCGGTACAGGTGCGCGAGAAGGTAGTTCACCAGAAACCTGCAATACCTGTGGCGGACATGGTCAGGTGCGAATGCAGCAGGGGTTTTTCTCGGTGCAACAGACCTGCCCCAATTGCCGGGGTGTGGGTACCATTATCAACGACCCCTGTAACACCTGTCACGGTGCGGGGAGGGTGAAGGAACATAAATCGCTTTCGGTCGAAGTACCGGCAGGCGTCGATAATGGCGACCGAATCCGCCTTGGTGGCGAGGGTGAAGCGGGTGAGGCGGGTTCTCCTGCTGGCGACCTGTATGTACAAATGCACGTAAAACCACACCCGATATACAAGCGCGATAATGCCGACCTGTATTGCGATGTGCCGATTAGTATCCTTACCGCCTTAGTAAGACAAGAACTCAAAGCAACTCCTTGGCTCAC
>JBGMRM010000304.1:0-3498 GCA_048061415.1 Gammaproteobacteria bacterium
CAAAATCAAGGCGTGTCAGGTGGCCGGCGATACTGCCGATATACATGCCATTGAAAAAAATAACCGCCAGGGTGCCGATTCCAAATAGCAGGCCACCGGCAAAACTACGAAACGCGACGCTGATATTATTCTGGATGTAAAAGCCAAACATGAAAATATCCGTCTCGGCTTCACGCTCGCGCCCGAGTTTAAGCGCTGCCGGGTCGTACATTTGCTCTATCTGCCGTACAGCGGAGCCATCGAGTATGCTGTAAATTGCATTTTCGTCAAAATAGATCCACACCCCGGCAATCAGGCCAGGTATTAGAAATACCAGCAGGGCGACCAGAATATAGTATCGGTTGCGGTATATCGCCAACGGAAATTCGCGCACGAAAAACGCATAGAAATTTAACCGCGACTGGTTTCGGTAGCGATAGAGTTCGCGATACAGGCGCATCACCAGATTGTTCAATCGCTCGATCAGCGCGGTGTCATACAGGCGTTGTTTGGAAAGCGCCAGATGTTGGCACAACAGCATGTAGTGTTCGGAAAAGAGCAGGCTGTTTTCAACCCTCGCGGGTTTATCGAGTGATCGCTCGACAAGCTCCCACATCTCCTGGTGCTGTTGTTCGAATAGCTGTTGCTTCATTGCACACCCAAAAACCATGCGCCGATACGATGCAGTTGATCCACGCCATCGTCATTTTTACTATGCGTAACATCGTCGAGGATGGCGGCCAGTTCTTCCTGCCGGGGCGCCGATAATTGCTGGCTGCGATGCAGAAAATCGACCATCGCCGTCTGTTCATTTTTCAACAGGGAGGTAGAAGGCGCGAGCGGTGTTATGTCACCGATCGCCGCTGGCTTAGAAATTTCTCGAACGCTGATCACCAACGTGCCGGCAGCCAGATCACCCAGGCGCTGGAAACGAGGGTTGGACACCATCGTTACCAGGCCAAATAAGTAGAAAAATGGCAGAAAATCGACGGTTCGAATTAAGTTTCGCACTAGAGATGTGCCGAAGGTGACTGGCGTCAGGTCGTCGTGGACAACCGAAATGCCGAGTAATTTCTTACCCGGAGTCTGGCCGCGCCTAAATACCTCGAATAAAACCGGATAAAACCATTCGACCAGAAACCAGAGGATAAACCAGAAGCCGAAACCCATCTCTCCGAATGGGATCGAAGCGATCGCCGCAATGAAAAGAAAAGCGCCCCGAATAAATAAATCGACGCCGAATGCAAGGAAGCGGGGCATGGGCCCCACTACCTGTGATTCGAGTTCGATACCGCCGGGTATCTCTACCCGGTAGCTAGTATCCAGCAAAAATATGATCTCTCAGTCAGCAAGGGTATGCGGCTCGGCGCCGAAAAGCCGGGTATAAATCATCGACATCGTCAATACCGACCAGGGAATTGTCCATACCCAGGCAATACCCAGAGTCAGTATCGCCAGCGAATTTACAAGCCCGATTAACAATAGAACGCCAAATATCGAAAACCATTTACGCGTCAGCGCCTTGCGCGATGTTTCGAGCGCCCGCCATGCGGGCATATTCTTTTCCACCACCAATGGCAATGCGAACATATAGGCAAACATTAAATAAATGCCGGGTAATATCAATAAAACCATGCCCAGCATAATCATGATTGTCATTAATAGATAGCACAATATGACTCTTGGCGCCCTGTTGAAATAACCGAATATCGATCCCACCGAAACCGACTTATTTTCTGCGTGGCGCATACCCATGATGTGAATTCCTATGAACATCGGCATGATCGCCAGGCTGGCCACCATTTGTATGAGCGATCCAACGATTGTCGCGGAATTCTGATCTGCACCTATCGCGCCAAGCCCGAATATTACCGGAATGCTGAGCAAAGAGGCTACGATTGCGACCAGCATATAAAGCAGCAGCGCGATAAGAGTTTTGAATTTGAAACCCTTTAAATTGCGCCAGGCCTCGCCCATGGTCTTGCTCATGCTGATTTCGATGTCGCCCGCAATTGCGGCCTCTACCGAACCGCCTGCCCGGTCGGACGGACTGTCGTCTCTCAGGTCGGCTTCAGGGGTGGCGTAAATGGTATTCATGTATAGCTCCTTTATATCCTTAGACCCATTAACAGCCGAATCGGGTTAATCCGGGGGCAGGGCCTGGCGCCCGGGCATACAGGGCGTGTCCCGCGCGATTAACTGGAGTTCCTGGGGGTTATTATTGCACCTGGGACTGTTCTGCCCTGGCAACATATTCCACATATTGCGGAACAGCTATTGCAGCGAGTATTCCCACCACGAAAAGCACCGGCAGCATCCAGCCCAAAATCTTCACGCCCATGGAATTTGCAGCGGGAGGCGCACCGAAGCGATTGCTCCCTTCGCTACCGGGGAAAAAGATCAAATAAATCGTTAGCACCAGATTCAACAGCGGCACGATGAAAAATAAAAGCCACCACCCTGCGCGGTTTAAGTCATTGAGACGGCGTTTGCCAAACATAACCGACAGGGCAATCGCGGCAATATAAAAAACAGCCATAGCCACAATTACCAGTATCGACTGGCCATCACCGCCTGCAACGACCATCGTTCCACCAACAATTGGCATTAATACAGCCATGAGAACAATCGAGGTGCCGACACCGTAGGCCAGGTATCTCAGGCGACCGATACGTCCTTTGAAAGAGAAAATGCTGGGTTGATAAAAATCTTCCTCAACAGCCAGCGAAGCGTCGGGGGCTACATAGGGGTTCTGTTCGTTCATACGGTTTTCCCTGTAAATTCTAATAACCAGTAAATTATAGATAGCTTTTTAAGGGTTTTTCACAAAAATCGGTAATTCGAATTACTTACATTTTCACTGCAAGTCTGCCCGCAGGCCGGACAAAGCGGCGAAAGCCGAATTTTAGCCAGGCGTATCCTCCACCTCCAGCTGATGCCGAAGATACGCGACGTTGGTAATCAGTCCGGGCAACAGCCACTGGAACAGGCGGCACATTTGAATCACTTCATCGAGGCTGGCGTCGCTTTCGGCAGCCTGGCGTAGCGCCACCGATGACAATTTTCCGGGGTTGGGCAGGCCCGTTGCTGCGAGCCTCGCCACGCGCTCGTGGCACGCCTGGCAAACCGCTTCGTGTTCGTCAGTGCCAACCGATTCGCGCAAGTTGCCCCAGGCCAGCGCAAAGTAGCTGGGCCAGCGCGCAAAGGCCCGGTAGTCGGTATTGACGAAGGGTAGATTCAGCCGTGCCTTGATATCGTCATAGACCTCTCGAGTGGACGCATCGACGTGGTGTGCTTCCATCAGCAAAAAGGGCACCTGCAGGTCGGGCGCATGGCGCCCCTGCCAAAGTTCGGGTTCGACGTCGGTTTCACCGGCCATATCGCCGATTTCGAGCAGATGCCGGGCAATCGCCGCGATCACGACATAAGGCTGGTTGCCGTGTGAAAAAACCGTATTCATTTCTCGGATGCTGTCGATCTCGCGTGGCGCATAGCCCATATCCGACAATTCAGCTGCCA
>JBGMRM010000305.1:0-3493 GCA_048061415.1 Gammaproteobacteria bacterium
TAGGCCAGCATCACCGGCGCTTCGAAACCCGGCACCAGGCGCTTGTAACTATTGGTTGCCGCGTTGGCGAATGCGTTGATCGCGCAGGCATGCCTGATCACGCCACCGATATAGTGCAGCGCGGTTTCAGACAGGCCACCGTAGCCGTCACCGGCAAAAATATTGTCCCCATCTTTGGCCAGTGACATATGAACGTGCATGCCGCTGCCATTGTCACCGACCAGTGGCTTGGGCATGAAAGTAGCGGTTTTCCCATAGCTATGGGCGACATTGTGGACACAGTATTTGAGAGTTTGCACTTCGTCCGCCTTCTTTACCAGGGTATTAAACGCGACCCCGATTTCGCATTGGCCCGCAGTTGCGACTTCGTGGTGGTGTACCTCGACACTAAGACCCATTTCTTCCATCGCCAAACACATCGCAGAGCGAATATCGTGCAACGAATCGACTGGTGGAACCGGAAAATAGCCACCCTTGAGGCGTGGACGGTGGCCAATATTGCCGTCTTCATAGGCCTTTCCAGAATTCCAGATCGCCTCTTCTGAATCGATGTGGTAAGAGCAATGACCTATCTCGGTGCTCCACTTTACGTCGTCAAATACGAAGAATTCGTTTTCGGGGCCAAAATAGGCGGCGTCGGCGATCCCAGAAGCCTTCAGATAAGCCTCGGCACGGTTGGCGATAGAACGAGGGTCACGCTCGTAACCTTCTCCGGTAGCAGGTTCGACCACGTTGCAGGTGATATTGATGGTCGGCTCGTCGGTAAAGGGATCGAGCACCGCGGTTGCGGCGTCCGGCATCAAAATCATGTCCGATTCATTGATACCCTTCCAGCCGGCCACAGACGAACCATCGAACATTTGCCCCTGGATAAAGCTGTCTTCTCCCAGCAGCCGAGCGGGGATCGAAAGGTGCTGTTCCTTTCCCCTGGTGTCGGTGAAACGGAAATCGACGAATTTCACGCCGTATTCTTTGATGGTTTTGAGTACCTCGGCTGCTGACATGGGTTTTGTCTCCTGAACAAAGTTAGGTGTCGGAACTTCGGGCATTGTACCGATAAATTTTACAATACCAATTAATCGATTATTTTGGCGACCGCATATCGAAATTTTACCGTTTTTGCACTATATTGGTGCAACATTCAGGCTAGCTGATACGGGAGAAAAACACCCTGACCCGGCCGATATTGAACAGTTGTTGCGCCTGCTGGACCAATTGATCGATTTGATTTTTCTGGTCTTCACCGCCACATTTTTCGGGCAATGCGATATCGACATCCACCTGGTCCTTGAGGTAATGCAAATGGATTGATTCGATCTGACCGGCACAGGGGATAGTTTCCCAGGCGGCGTGAAGTTTTTCTATTAAATCGCCGCGAGATGGCAGGTTGGTGACCGAGTCATGATCGGACTCGGTGAACGGGTCAATATGGATACCGACATCGATAATCTGCGGGAAATTGGTCTTAATCTGCTGCTCCAGCGAGAATGCAATATAGTGCGCCTCGGAAACGGTCAGGCGCGGATTGACCCGTAATTCCGCATCGATATAACCCTGGCCCCCCATCGAGCGGGTACGCAGGCTGTGCACCGCGAGCACGCTCTCATCGTTCGCCATCAGGGCGTTCACGCCTTCGACCAGATCGAGATCGAGGCTGGTATCGATCAGCTCGTTTAGCGCCTTGCGAGTCAGCCGGTAACCCATGAATGAAATCATCACCGCCACCAGAACCGCCGCGACCGCATCCATATGCGGGATTCCTGAAATCTGCGCGGAGATGCCGACCATGACGATGATCGACGACAGCGCGTCGGAACGGTGGTGCCAGGCGTTCGATTCGAGCAGGGTCGAATGGCATTGCTTCGCTGCGCGGATAGTGTATCGATAGAGGAATTCCTTGCTGATAATAGCCAGTCCCGCAAATGCGATGGTAATGGTTTCCGGGTTAGCACCCCGTGGCGAGAGTATGCTATCGATACCCCGGTAGGCGATCCCCAGGCCAACCCCGATCAGGATGATCCCGAGTATTACCGAAGCCAGTGTTTCGATGCGGCCATGGCCGTATGGATGGTCTTCATCGGCGGCTTTCGACGAGTGCCGGACTGCGACCAGCACGATCATATCGGTGCCGAGATCCGACAGGGTATGAAACCCGTCGGCTAGTAGCGCCTGCGACTGCCCGATAATGCCGAACAGGATCTGGCTCCCCGCGAGTAGGCAATTAACCAGGGCGCCGACCAGGGTAACCTTTTTTATTATTCGCTGGCGATGCTCAATTTCCATCCGTCGACTTTTCGACCAGTATAATAAATTCGTCCTCTCGTTCGTGACTCGAAATGATGCGGTGGCCGTTGATCCTGCACCAGGCGGGAATATCGCTCATCGCCCCAGGGTCGGTACAGGTAATCTCGACCCGGGTACCCGCTGTCTGCTGGTTGATACAATCCTGTAGCCGGATCACCGGCATCGGGCAAAGCAGGCGCCGGGCATCGAGTTCGATCACGGTAGCATTCATGCAATATACCATTCGGGCCGTATTTCGTTGGCCGCCAGCGGCTTGATATGGACCTGCTGAGCCGACTGCTCGTGGTCGCTGAAGAGTAATTCAACCGACTCCGAATTCCGGCCTTTACTGTAGCGGGCCGTGATTGCGCAGGCGAGCTCGATTTGTCGCTGGTCGAGTTTTTTGCCTTCTATCAGCGTAAGCGGCCCGGCGTGGCTGACGGTTTTGATGGTTTGAAACTGGTTTTTATATCCGCTTAAAAATCGGGTTTCCCCTTCTTCCCTGGCAATAATCAGTTTAAACGACTGGCTCGGCCTGATATGCCGCCCCACCTTGAGCAACATGATATCGTCGAGCTCGTATTGTTTTTGCCCACGGTTGTCCCACAGGTCCTGTAACCGCACCGCGTAATTTTCATCGGTCAAAAAACAGCAGCCGCCGGCGGGCTGGGCGTAGCCCTCGAAGCCGAATTGCCGCGCCAGCGCCATTTGCGGTTTTCGGGAGCGCCCGGTAATTCCCTGCAGTTTTTCGCGCTGCACCCAGTTTTCTTTTTCAGGCCGGGTTTCGGCCAGGTTTTTGGCGCACAGTGGGCGTAGCAGCAGGTCTTCGGCGCCCGACTCGGCAGATACCACCGGCAGGGTTTTCTTGCGCTGCGACATCGGGCGCTGCCCCATGACTTCTCCAGTGATAATAAAATCGAAGTCGTGCTGCCGAATCCACTCGTAAGCCTTGCGCACCATGAAAATCTTGCAATCGAGGCAGGGGTTTAGATTGGCGCCGTAGCCATGTTTCGGGTTGATCACGATGTCTTTATATTCATCGACGATATCGATGATGTGGAGCCTGATTCCCAGTTGTTCCGCTACCCATAGCGCGTTATTTCGCTTTACCCGGTTCCTGTCCTTCTTGCGGATCGCGTGGGTATGTCCTTCGATGCAAAAGCCGGTGAAGAAATTAATCCCTTCAACGTGGACCCCCTGGTCCAGAATC
>JBGMRM010000306.1:0-3480 GCA_048061415.1 Gammaproteobacteria bacterium
CAGCCCTGCGAGCGGTATCAGCAGGCTCATATCGCCCACCAGCGAAGTAGCCGATTCCGGAGCCTGCCGATCCTGTTCGATCCAGTCGATCGATTCGAGTTTGGCGAGCGATACCAGCAGGGCTCTATGCTGATCGAGTCGCCGCCGATCGAGATCGCCGCCATTTTGGCAGAAAACCGGCAGCGGCCTACCCGGTTTGATATCCATTTCGGAGCGAATTTGACGAACGCCCATGACGAACTGCCTGACCCATTCGAGCTCGTCGATGGCTACTTCGTCGATTAGTTCAGGATTGGCCCGCGGGTAAGCGCACAGCATTATCGTTTCTCCATGCTCGCCCGCCAACGGCGCGACGCGTTGCCAGAGTTCTTCGGTGATATAGGGCATGATCGGGTGCAACAGGCGCAAAATAGCTTCCAGTACCGTGACCAGGGTATTTCGCGCCGCGCGTTTTTGCGCTTCGCTGTATTGCTCGGAATATATGACCGGCTTGGATAGCTCGATGTACCAGTCGCAATAATCGTTCCAGACGAATTCATATAAATCCCGTGATACCAGGTCGAATCGGTAGGCATCGATATGTTGCTCGGTTTGCTGCGCGACCTGTTGCAGGCGAGCCATAATCCAGCGGTCGGCTGACGATGTGTCGCCTTCGCTGCAATCTTCGGACTCGGTGTTTTGCAGTACGTAACGGGTGGCGTTCCATAGCTTGTTGCAAAAGTTACGATAACCCTCTATGCGCCCAAGATCGAAGCGGATATCCCGGCCGGTCGTGGCCAGTGCGCTAAAGGTGAATCGCAGCGCATCGGTGCCGAAAGCCGGGATACCGTCGGGAAAATGTTTTTTGGTGGCCTCGGCGATGCGCGGCGCCAACTCCGGTTGCATCAGGCCGCTGGTACGCTTGGCGAGTAATTCTTCGAGCGTAATGCCATCGATCAAATCGAGCGGATCGAGCACATTGCCTTTCGACTTCGACATCTTGTTGCCCTCGGCGTCGCGCACCAGACCGTGAATATAAACCTGGCGAAACGGCACATCATCCATGAATTTGAGGCCAAACATGATCATTCGAGCGACCCAGAAAAATATGATATCGAAGCCGGTCACGAGTACGCTGGTCGGGTAAAAGGTGTTTAGTGCCGGATCTTTTCTATCGGGCCAGCCGAGCGTGCTGTAAGGCCACAGAGCCGAGGAAAACCAGGTGTCGAGCACATCTTCGTCCTGCCGCAATTCCAGCTCGGGCGCCAGCTGGTATTTGCTGCGGGCTTCATCGGCGCTCGCCGCGACATAAATATTACCCGAGGCATCGTACCAGGCAGGGATACGGTGTCCCCACCAGATCTGGCGTGAAATGCACCAGTCCTGTATATCCTCCATCCAGTTGTAATAAGTCTTTGACCAGTTTTCCGGGATGAATTTGATTCTGCCGTCTTTAACCGCTGCAATCGCTGGTTTGGCGAGCGGTTCGGCGCTGACGAACCACTGGTCGGTCAGGTAAGGCTCGATGACCGAGTGCGTACGGTCGCCACGCGGCACCATCATTTTGTGATCGTCTATCTTTTCCATCAGGCCGAGTGCCTCCAGGTCTTCGACTACGGCCTTGCGGGCAACGTATCGATCCATACCCTGGTATTTCTCGGGCGCCTGTGCATTGATTTTAGCGTCATGGCTAAAAATATTGATCAGTGCAAGATCGTGGCGCAGGCCCACTTCATAATCGTGAAAATCATGCGCCGGGGTTATCTTGACGCAACCCGATCCGAATTCGGGGTCGACATAGTCATCCGCTACGATCGGAATCGAGCGGCCGGTGAGCGGTAAATCCACCTGTTTCCCAATCAGGTGGGCATAGCGTTGATCGTCGGGATGAACCGCGACCGCCGAATCTCCCAGCATGGTTTCCGGACGCGTGGTCGCCACCGTGAGATACCCGTCTTCTCCTGTAATCGGATAGCGCATATGCCACAGTTGACCCTGCTCCTCTGCGGAGATCACCTCGAGGTCGGATACGGCGGTGTGTAATACCGGGTCCCAGTTGACCAGGCGCTTTCCACGGTAAATCAAACCCTCATCGTAGAGTTGAATGAATACTTCCTGCACTGCACTGGACAGGCCCTCGTCCATGGTAAAACGCTCGCGGCTCCAGTCCGGAGAGGCGCCCATACGACGTAGTTGCTGCGTAATCGTGCCACCCGATTCGTGCTTCCACTGCCATACCCGCTCGATAAAAGCGTCGCGGCCGAGGTCGTGCCGGGTTTTGTTTTCATTGCTCAACTGGCGCTCGACTACCATTTGAGTCGCGATCCCGGCGTGGTCTGTTCCCGGTTGCCACAGGGTGTTGTCGCCCTTCATGCGGTGGTAGCGGATCAGGGTATCCATGATGGTATCCTGAAACGCGTGCCCCATGTGCAGGCTTCCGGTGACATTTGGAGGGGGTATGACAATACAATAGGGATCGCCCTCACCGCGGGATTTAAAATAGCCCTTATCTTCCCAGTGTTGATACCAGGCCTGCTCTATCGCCTGCGGGTTATAGGTTTTGTCCATCGGGGTATAGATGTCGGTAAAAAAAGAGGCGGATTATACAATGGGGCATTGCATAAATGCACTTTTTAGATGCTGGCCGGGTGCGTAGTTCAAAAGAGAATAGCAGGCCGGATCGCCGTAGCAGGCTGCTGGTTTAAGTGTCGGATTCGGGGTCTGCATCCGTAGCCGGCCGCTGGATAGCGAGCCTGATTTCCTGCCAGGCGAGTTCCATATGCTCGTCCAGGATGCGGCGAATCTCCTGTTCCAGTGCCGGTGTCATACCGGCTGCCGCGGCCGGGTCCGAGCGGAGTTCGGAAAGGGCGCCTGCCGAGGTTTCACCGGGGTCAAATTCCTCGCCCAGGCCCAGGTCCGAGAGCTCGATCTCGGCGCCTTTTTCGATCAGGTCGGTTAATACCGGTATAGTGGATTTGTCATTCATCGATCATAAAGGGTGGTGCTTAATCGGATAACCGCGTTCGCGGTAAAAATTATAATGCTCGCGGGCCTGCCTTCTGTTGTCCTGGGTCACTAATTCGATTACGCGCTCGAAGCGGCCAAAGTAATCGGGAATTTTATCGGTCAGATTAATCAGTAGCTTGCGATTGCTTTTAAGCTCAGGTTCGTCCTGAATAAGGATTGGCGTCTCGAAATCGGTTGACTCCTGCAGGTCATGCGGGACGAAACTGTCTTCTTCGAATATCCATAGTTGGCGATCCAGGTGTGCAGCCTGTTCCGGGCTCTGGGTGAGTAACAGGGTAGGTTGCCTGCTTTCATAGGCTTTCTGGCAAAGCTGGCACACGATACGATCCTGGCTATGCCGCTCTGGGTCAAGTTGGTAGAAATCGATTCGGGTCATCTCGCGTTGCAGCTTTGCGCTAAAGTTGATTGAGGATGAACTGGGTGAGAAGGGGCACCGGCCGACCGGCAGGGGCTTTTTCATCGCCGGATTTGCAG
>JBGMRM010000307.1:0-3479 GCA_048061415.1 Gammaproteobacteria bacterium
TGTCTGCGTGAGGACAGCCACGTTGCGGTCGGGCTGAGTGACATTATAAGCGCCGTGGGCCGGTATTTCGCCGACCAGTTCACAGGCTTCGTGCACAGTGCTGGCGTAATCGAGGATGTACCGCAACAGTATCGTGATGCCAAAGCCATCGCCAAATTCTTCGCGCCCGCCAAACGACATGGATACCGCGAGCCCGTCTTCGTTCATGCCATCGAGTACCCCCGACATACAGTCGGTCATCGCGATAACCGCACGCCGGTCGTACCGGCTGCGCATCAACAGGCCGTCGAAAACGAACGGTGAATAATCGTAGTTACGCACCATCACCGGTTCGTCGTGGATATAAACCGCCTGCGAGCAGCCTCGAAATAGCGGTGGCGGGCAATATTGCGCCAGAAAACGCGCGGCATGGTCTCCGCCGCCTGCGAGCTCGACCATTGCCTCGTAGGTTGGCAGGAATTCAGGCAGGTACTGGCTCAGGGCCTGGAGCGAGTCGTAATAGGTTGGTCGGTCTTTTTCGCCGTAGCGCAAAAACCAGCGGCGGTAAGCGGGCCAGCGCGCATTGAATTCGTGCTGCCATACACTACCCACGCGCTCTTCGGACAGCGACCGAAAGCTAAAATCCGTGTGGGTTGGAAAAGTCACGACAGATTCCATTCCGGCAGATCGGGCAGGTCGACCAGTGGTAATTCGCCGGGTTCATCCGCTTCGGTGAGTGCGCTACCGACCGGTTCGAGATCGTTGCGTGTCCACCAGCACCAGAAACCCTGGTCCCGCAACCAGCTGCTGAGCCGGTCGATGCTGTTCCATTCGCGCCCGGCGCCACGCGCGTTAAAAACACGGCAAAGCTGGGTATCGACATAAACCGCGATAGCCCAGGCCATCGGGTGTTTGTCCTGGTCGCCGTAACCGCCGCCCTGGTGCAGGCGTTCTACCCGGTATACCAGCGCGTATTCGCCGAGGCGAGCCGCTTCTCGCAGTGGTGCGAGGTCGGCCTGAGTGACCGTACCGGTAATACCTAATTCGACATCTTGGGCCATAGTGTTGACAGATTAACTTTCTTGGACTACATTATGCATCATGGTGTCGGAAGCTTCAATGTTTCGGGCATCGAAAATCCGGAACCGGCTACTTCGCTGCCGCAAGCTACGATCGTACCGGTTTCTTAAACACAAGCATGTAACTAACTCAGGACATCCCCTGATTATGGAGCAACGAAAGACATGAGCAAGAAAGTTTCACCAATCCCACGCGGTTATAGAACCGCTACCCCATGCCTGACCGTCAACGGTATCGATAGCGCCGTTGCATTTTACCAGGCGGCTTTTGGGGCCGAGTTACTGACTCGACACACCGGTGCTGACGAAGCTGTTGCGGTGCACGCAACGATTAAAATTGGCAATAGCATCATCGCATTAAACCAGGAAGCACCCGAGCAGGGTATTCTGTCGCCGCTCAACAGCGGTACAACGGCCGGCCAGATCCACTTGTACCTGGACGATGTAGACAGCCTGTGGAATCGTGCGATTGAAGCGGGTGCGGTCGTACGCAACCCTTTATGCGACGCTTACTGGGGAGACAGGACCGGTATCTTGATCGATAACAATGGCCATCTGTGGTCTATCGCCAGCAAGATCGAGAATTTGTCGCA
This sequence comes from Gammaproteobacteria bacterium, assembly GCA_048061415.1. Lineage (GTDB taxonomy): Bacteria > Pseudomonadota > Gammaproteobacteria. The sequence goes on from JBGMRM010000307.1 coordinate 1,652, forward strand.
GGATGAAATATCCAGGCGCGCAAAACCGGTCGATGTGTGCTATGAAGAACCTGTAGTGGATGCTAATTTGGTTGCTGCCGAAGTAGCCGGAGCAGAAGTCTACGAAGAAACCATAGCGGCCTAGACTGCGTCGATCGGATCATCTATTAGTGACCAGTCTATTAAAATTTCTGGAACGACTGTATTATCGTCGGAAAGTGTCGAAGACACCGGGCAAGATACAATCACGAGGCCGGTCATCGGGCGGTGCGATCATACACCGCCCGGATTTTTTAGATCATCAGTCGAGCAGTATGCACTACATAAGAAAAACAGCGATTCAGCAAATAGAAGCATTACGTAAAGGCGAAATCAGCGCTGTAGAGCTGCTCGAACAAACCATCGAGCACGCCGAGAAAGTAGAACCCTATATCAACCCGTTCGCGCATAAGCTTTATAACCGTGCGCGCCAGGTGGCCCGTGAGGCCGACAAGAAACTTAAAAAGGGTAATGGCGGCCCCCTGTGCGGTCTGCCGATCACGATCAAGGATTCACAGTTTCTCGCCGGATACCCCTGCGCCAACGGATCGAAGTCCTTACGTCATTTTATACCCGAGCAAACCTGCAGGGCAGTCGAATTACTAGAACAGGCCGACGCGGTAATATTTGCCAAAACCACCTGCCCCGAATTCAGCCTGACCGGTATTACCCACTCCGAACTATATGGACTGACTTCAAATCCATGGAACCTGGAGCGCACCTGTGGAGGTTCATCGGGTGGAGGCGCCGCATCGGTCGCCGCCGGACTCGGCGCCTTTTCGCTCGGCGGTGACGGTGGTGGCTCTATCCGAATTCCGTCCGGGTTTTGCGGCATCGTCGGGTTTAAACCCAGTTTTGACGCGATTCCACGCGAACCCTGCTTCCCGTCCTGGCGTTCGATCGTATCCTACGGTCCCATGACCCGGAGTGTCGCCGACGCCCGTCTGAGCTATAGCGTATTAAACCCCGAAGCCTCGGACTATCGACCTTCCCCTCTGCTGAAACTCCGGAATTACCCGATCATCGTATCCGAAGACCTGGGATTCGCGCCACTCGACGCGGACGTACGCCAGGCGTTTCGAGGCGTAATAAAAAAGCTCGCTTCGGCGGGAGCAAAGATTACTGACGATCATCACGGTCTGACTTCTTCGGTGATTACCTGGGCGATAACCGCGAGTTTCGATGCCTCTGAACACGCGGGTTCAAAAACCAATGGCCACACCCATATGGGTGAAATTGCGCGCCGTTTCATCGAGTTTGGCAGCCAGTTTAGCCAACACGAATTCGATCAGGCGCAGGAAGATCGAAACGTCATTCGCGAGGCTTATAATGAATTATTCAAACGATGCCGCAGCGGTATCCTGATCACCCCCACCCTCGGCTGCGAAGCCTTCCCGCACGGCACTATCCACCCACCCCATATCGGCGAAACGCCTATCGAAATGCCCTGGCTCGACTGGGCAACATTTTTGTACGATGCAAACCTCGCCGGGCTACCGGCCTGCGCGATCCCGATGGGAGTGGGCGACGAGGGACTGCCGATATCCCTGCAAATACTGGGGCCGGAAGGAAGCGACGACGAAGTGTTACGCGTGGCAGAAGCGATCGAAGCACTGATCGACTGGGAGGCATCGATTGTCGTGCCGGGACCAATGGTCGATTCGCTGCAGCGCTCCTGTAAAAACATACCGGAGGGTACGCTAACCTAAAACAACTTCGACTTATAAGGATCGTGCGGGAACTCGGGTGGCTTTTGCGGTTCGATGCCATGAAATTCGGCGTTGATCGCCGCGGTCCACATCTTCGCACG
>JBGMRM010000308.1:0-3461 GCA_048061415.1 Gammaproteobacteria bacterium
TCCGCCGACGTCTACGGTCGTCGCTTCGTGAGGGCCGAGCACCCGCGGCTCGACGCCGTCCACCTGTCGAGTCCTCCCGACGAGGATTGGCGCAAGCGCTGCGCGACCGCGGTGCTCGAGTTGCTCAAGTCCGGCCGCTGGGACGTGCACGACTACGATCCGGTGAACGGTCCGCCGACACTCGAGTTCGACCTCGGCCCGGACCTCGCGAGCTGGGGCCGCGGGCAGGGGATCGACGCGCTCGTCGTCGGGCGATGCGATGCCGCGAGTTTTTGGTATTAATTCATCCTGCTGGGATTGCATAATTATCAATATAGCTAAAGTTAAGCCCTAATTATTGATGAAAACAATAGATTTATCAATAAAAATTGATGAAAACGTATTACAGGTTAATTATCACTACGAATTCCAAAAAAACTATGATAATTTACTCTCCTGCGCTACTGCTTGCTGAGTTCCAGGTTTTGGATACCTCGATACTGAAAGATTTTGAAAACCCCTTCGGGCTTAAACATGGCCTGCCCGGTGTCGCTTACGTGAGCGATGAATTCCTGCAATACGAGAATCGACACCTGTTTGGCAAGCACTGGGTATTCGTCGCCTTCGCGCACGAATTACCCAAACCTGGCGACGCTATGCCCATTCAGGTAGGCGGCCAGCCATTGTTTCTGGTACGTAGTGAGGCGCAGGAAATAAATGCATTTCACAATATTTGCCGGCATCGTAACCTGCAACTGATCGCCGAAACTGGTAACTGCGGTCGCCTGATCCGTTGCCCTTACCACAGCTGGAGTTACGATTTGTGCGGCAAACTCAAAAATGCACCTTATTTTGGCGGCGAAGCCAAACAGCTACCACCCGATTTCGAGCTGGATGACCATGGTTTGATGCCGGTTAAATGCGCCGTGTGGCACGACTGGGTATTTATAAGCCTCGACGCCGATGCACCGACGTTCGAGTCTTTTTTGCAACCGATATTAAAGCAGTTGGGCGACAACGACGTCGCCGACTACCTGCCGGTCGCGACGATCGAGTTTGGCGAGGTTGGCGCCAACTGGAAGCTGTTGATGGAAAACTTCATCGAACCCTATCACGTTCAGTTCGTGCACAGAACCACCACCAGCCAGCCTATACAGGACCACTATCCGGTCATCGAGGGTCATTGTCTCGGTAGTGCGGTCGACTTGAGCGCCGAGCAGGTAGCGAGCGCAACCGAGGGCACGCTGGGTGTCACCTCGCAGTACCTGACCCTGTTTCCCAATTTTGTGCTGGGCACTTACCAGCCCGATCAGCTTGGGGTACATTTAAATATTCCATTGAGCGCCGAAGTGACGCTGCAGCGGCGTGTAATTTACGTGCATAAGGATTCCGATTACTCTGAACAGCAAATTCAGCAGCTCAGTGATTTATGGCATAGTGTGCATCTCGAAGATCACGCGATGTGCGAACGCCTGCAAACGGGTCGGCACTCGGATCTGGCGGAGCAGGGCGGCATACTATCGCCACACTGGGAAACCAGCGTGAGAAAATTTCAGGAACTGGTCGCCGCTGCGGTGCGGCCAGGCTTGCATGGTTAAAGAGGTTTATTATGAGCGATACCAATGTGAAACCCGATTTTCGTCTCGATCACACCATGATCCGCGTCTTCGATCAGGAAAAAACGCTGGATTTTTATACCCGGATTCTGGGGATGAAAGTGCTACGCCAGACCGAATATCCCGACGGCAGATTTACCAATACCTTTGTCGGGTACCAGGGGGAAGACGAAGGCACCACGATAGAAATGACCTACAACTGGGACCAGCAGGAACCTTACGACCAGGGCAATGCCTGGGGACATTTTGCGCTCAAGGTATCCGACGTCTACGCCACTGCCGATTACCTGAAATCGCAGGGTGTCGAATTCACCCGTGAACCCGGACCGATGGCCGCAGGCACTCGAATCATCGCGTTCTTCAGAGATCCGAACGGCTATGTGATCGAGCTGAACGAGCCTTTAGGGCAGGGGTTGCCTACATGGAAGTAGGTAAGGGGCGTGAGCAGGAGCGGAAGCTTGAGGGGAAATAAAATTAATTTCCTGATTCTAAACCAGCTCCCCCAAACACTCGCCAAGTATATCCATACCCTCGTTGATCAGCTCATCGCTGATATTCAGCGCCGGCAGAAAACGGATCACGTTGCCCCGCATACCGCAGGCTAGCAGTACCAGCCCTTTTTCATACGCTTTGGCCAGCATTGCTTTGGTGAGGTCTGCATCGGGCTGTTCGGCATCGCCGCCTTTAACCAGCTCCATCGCCATCATCGCACCGTGACTGGTGCGTAGATGACCGATCACCTGCGGATATTTCGCCTGCAAGGCTTCGAGTCGAGCGCTAAAAGTCTGGTTCACACGATTCGCAGAGTCGGTCAGATTTTCTTCGTCGATTACCTCGATCATTGCGAGCGCGGCGACACAGCCGAGCGGTGAAGCGGCATAAGTGCCGCCGAGGCCGCCGGGCAGGGGCGCGTCCATTATTTCGGCCTTACCTACCACGGCCGCGATCGGGTAACCATTCGCCATCCCCTTGGCCACGGTCATCAGGTCGGGTTCGACCCCGGCATACTCGCTACAGAACAGTTTGCCGGTTCGCGCGAAGCCGGTCTGGATTTCATCGGCAATCATGACGATGCCGTGTTCGTCGCATAGCGCACGCAAGGCCTGCATGAATTCGACAGGAGCCGGATAAAAACCACCCTCACCCTGCACCGGCTCGACGATGATCGCGGCGACGTCGATCGGCGCTATATCGACTTTGAACAGGTTGTCGAGCGCCCTGAGCGAATCCTCGACCGACACGCCGTGATAGTCGATAGGAAAGGGTGCATGGTAGAGTTCAGCCGGGAATGGGCCAAACAGATTTTTGTAGGGTGTAATCTTGCCGGTGAGCCCCATCGCCAGCATGGTTCTGCCGTGGAAGGCCCCGCTGAACGCGATAACCCCGCGCCGGCCGGTGTGCGCGCGCGCAATTTTGACTGCATTTTCCACCGCTTCGGCGCCGGTGGTGACGAAAACAGACTTTTTCTTCGAAGGGCCCGGTGCGAGCTGGTTGAGTTTTTCCGCGAGGCGAACCGAGCTGTCGTAGGGTGTCACCATCACGCAGGTGTGGCTAAAATTCTCCAGTTGTTTGGCCACCGCAGCGATTATTTTCGGATGACTATGGCCGGCGCTGCAGACGGCTATGCCGGTGCCAAAATCGATATAACGTTTTCCCTCGACGTCCCAGATCTCGGAACCCCGGGCGCGTTCGACGAAAACCGGTGCTATATGACCCTGAGCGCGTGCGACCGCCGCGTTTTTGCGCGCCAGCCAGTCACTGTTAGTCAGCTTTTCAGTTTCGGTCATTTTTAACTGTGCCTTGCTCATTGGTCGATTCCTCCGATACACATGTATTTGATTTCTAGATAGTCGTCGAGACCGTACT
>JBGMRM010000309.1:0-3448 GCA_048061415.1 Gammaproteobacteria bacterium
GAAATTTCTATATAGCCGGGTTGCCGGCGGGTTGCTGATTACGTTTTTTCTCTCGGCAGTGGCCTCCACCCTTGCCTATATCGAGTTATCGATACAGGGCAGAGAGAATTGGGTCGTCGGTTGGTTTGTGCTGCTGTGTTTAATCTTGATCGCAAGGCTGCTATTGCAAAGGCAGTTTAGCAGTCTAAGAAATAAATCGTTTTTCCCGCACCAAAAATGGCACAACCGGTTTCTCATCGGAGTGGTCGCATCGGGCCTGATGCAGGGTAGTGGAGCGGCATTGCTAATGCCGTACGTCACTATTAATGTACAGATCATATTGCATTCGTTATTGCTGGGTATGAGCGCGGGAGCAATCGCTTTTCTGTCGACATCATTGGTGATCTATAATTCCTTCCTGGTGACGATCATGTTGCCCGTTACTATCTGGCTGTTAACGCGGCAGACACTGGATGGCGTTTTACTCGGATTTCTCTACTTATTTATGATGACCGCTGGTTCAATAGCGGTCAAACGTATGAATTCCCTGGTAAACGACGCATTGTATTACCGGTTCGATAACGAAACCCTGGTAGAGGATTTACAGCGCCTGCTTGAATCGGTATCGAATTCGAACAAGGCACTGGAAAAAATATCGACCACTGACGAATTGACGGGCCTGTCGAACTACAGGGCATTCCGTGTTGGCCTCGAAGAGGTATGGCGCCATAACTGGGGATCGAATATGCCTGTGTCGCTAGCCAAAATAAACGTCGATTACTTCCACGAGTATAACGCTCAATACGGATTAGAAATGGGCGATCTGATATTACGCGATATCGCCCGCATACTGAGGGATGAAATTACCCAGCCGAATCATTTGGTGGCACGGCTCAATGGCGCCGAATTCGCCCTGATATTACCGGAAATGAGCTGTGAAAATGGGCACCTGCTGCTCAGGCGTATAGCCCGTACCCTGGAGAGTAAAAAGATAGAGCACGAAAAATCGAAGGCCGATAAATACCTGACAATAAGCGTCGGACTGTCCTGTCAGTTAGCTGCCGAAGGATCCTCTTCGCGAACCTTGTTGAGCCGCGCGGACGCTGCGCTGAAATCTGCCAGGACTAAGGGGAGAAATCGAATCGAAATGATGGAAACCTGAGCGCTGGCGTTGCAGCGATTATTTAAGCAGCAATTCCAGCAGGGACTTTTGTGCGTGTAGCCGATTCTCCGCTTCCTGCCAAACCACGCTTTGTTCGCTATCGAGCAGGGCAGCGGTGACCTCTTCTCCACGATGCGCCGGCAGGCAGTGCATAAATAAAGCATCTTTGCTGGCGAGTTCCATGATTTCACCCGATACCTGAAACCCGGAAAAACTTTGCAGCCTGTCTGCTTCCTCCTGTTCCTGGCCCATGCTGGTCCAGGCATCGGTTACGACCAGATCGACATTGCGGGCAGCCTCTGCCGCGGCGTGGAATATCTTAACTTTGTCACCAGCTCCCTCGACGATCCCGGCGTCGGGTTCATATTCCGCGGGGCAGCCTATATTCAGGCTAAATCCGAATCGAATCGCAGCATTAATATAGGAATGGCACATGTTATTACCGTCGCCAATCCACGCCACGGTCGCGCCCTGGATATTGCCGCGAAGTTCAAACCAGGTTTGCATATCGGCCAGTAGCTGGCAGGGATGCAAATAGTCGGTTAATCCGTTGATCACCGGTTTAGATGAATGGTGAGCCAGGGTAACAGCACGTTCGTGGCCGAAGGTTCGGATCATGATGCCATCCACCATACTCGATATGACCCGTGCACTGTCTTCGATCGGCTCTCCGCGACCCAGTTGAATATTCTGGGGTGACAGAAACATCGCGTGCCCACCGAGCTGACTCATGCCTGCTTCAAACGAGACGCGGGTTCGGGTCGACGATTTTTCAAATATCATCGCCAGCACCCTGCCCGTCAGGGGGGTGTGCGAGACGCCTCTTTTAAGCCGTTGCTTTACGTCGATCGCATGATCGATTAATGTTAAAAGTTCGTCGCTGGAAAAATCAAGCAGGCTGAGGAAATGGCGAGTCTTCATTTCTTTCACTTATCCGGACCGGGTAAATTCATTAATGCATACGATCAGCTGTTTAGCCAGCTCGTCGGTTTGCTGCTCATCGATGATCAATGGCGGCAACAGGCGGATCACCCGGTCGGCAGTAACATTGAGTAGCAGGCCCTGTTGTACTGCCTGCGAGACTAGCGCCTTGCAATCCTGTTTCAATTCTATGCCGACCAGCAGGCCGAGATGTCTGATTTGATGCACCGCGTTATTGTCGGCAAGCCCCAGTTTTAAGGCGCTTACCAGCTGTTTGCCTCTTTGCCCGGCATTGGCCGAGATGTCGTTTTTAACGATGCTGTCGAGTACGGTATAGCCGACGCGGCAGGCCATTGGATTGCCGCCAAAAGTGGAACCGTGATTGCCGGGGTGAAATATCTCGGCCGCTTTCCCACGTGCGACACAGGCGCCGATCGGAATACCATTGCCCAGCGCCTTGGCCAGGGTCATCACATCGGGGACGATTTTTTCATGTTGGAACGCAAACATTAGGCCGCTTCTACCGATGCCGGTCTGGATCTCATCCAGGATTAAAAACCAGTTATTTTCATCGCAAATTTGCCGTAGCGCCCTCAGGTATCCGGCATCTGGAATGACGATGCCGCCTTCACCCTGTACCGGTTCGACCATCACCGCCACCACTTTCCTGTTATTAGCTGCAATCGCCTGTATCGATTCGATATCGTCGTAGGGCGCGCGTACAAATCCCGATACCAGGGGTTCGAAACCGGCCTGCACCTTACGGCTGCCGGTTGCGCTCAGAGTGGCCATCGTACGCCCATGAAAACTGTGTTCCATGACCACGATTTGTGGCTCGCTGATCTTTTGATTATTGCCGTAAAGCCGAGCTAGCTTGATCGCTGCCTCGTTTGCTTCCGCGCCCGAGTTGCCGAAAAATACGCGATCCATGGTCGATAACTCGCAGATTAAATCCGCCAGCCTGTGCTGCCATTCGATGGTGTAGATATTAGAGGTGTGCAACAGGTTTCCGGCCTGCTGCTTAATGGCCTCGGTTACGGCGGGATAATTGTGCCCCAGGCTGGTGACCGAAATGCCGCATAGCGCGTCCAGATACCGCTTTCCTTCTTTATCCCACAGGTATATGCCATCGCCATGGTCGAACGAAACCGGCAACGATTGATAAGCGCGGATCAAGTGGTCTGTCATACGGGATTGGGCGTTAAAAAAACGCTAAAACATACAGTGATTTGCGTCGATTACAAGTGTTTTTATGGATCGTAGAGGGGTGCCGTCTGGCCGTAGAAACGCCTGGGCATAAAAAAAGCCCTGGCTATGCAGGGCTTTCAGGCGATATTCGATACGCCTTAAAACGGAAATCCGCCGTGGGCGTAAGCGGTCATGGAC
>JBGMRM010000310.1:0-3428 GCA_048061415.1 Gammaproteobacteria bacterium
TCCCGTTCCTTAGCGGCGCATATGGCGAGGCCGATTCCCTGCTGCAACTGGCAACCACCACCAGCACGGCCAATTCAGGGTTGCTCGATTACCTGTTGCCCGAGTTTGAAAAAGACAGTTCCACGCGAGTGCAATACGTTGCGGTCGGAACCGGCAAGGCATTACGCCTCGGCCAGGATGGTGACGTCGATGTGGTACTGGTACACGCCAGAAACGCCGAGCAAAAATTTGTCGATTCAGGATATGGCGTCGAGCGCTTCGACGTGATGTATAACGACTTCGTGCTGGTCGGTCCACCGTCCGATCCTGCCCGCATAGCATCCAGTCAATCGGTGTATGAAGCACTGGATAAGATCCGCAAATCCAGGAGTCCGTTTATATCACGTGGCGACGACTCCGGTACCCACAAAAAAGAATTATCCCTGTGGCGAAAAATCGACTATTCACCCGAGGGCGACTGGTACAAGTCAATCGGTCAGGGCATGGGAAAGGCTATTCAAATCGCCAATGAACTGGGTGCCTATACCATGTCCGATCGTGGCACCTGGCTGGCTTATCGGAGAAAATCCAACCTGGCGATATTATACCAGGGCGATCCCCCACTCTTTAACCCTTACGGCATAATCGCGGTTAACCCCAAACGCAACAGTCAGGTCAATTATGCAGGCGCCCAAAGCCTGATCAAATGGCTTACTTCTAAAAAGGGGCAGCAATTGATAGGGGAATTCAAGGTGCAGGGTGAGCAATTGTTTATCCCCTCGGCCGGACAGGGCGGACCCTAGTAGTAGTCTTTGGTATGGATGTATTGCTTTCCAGCACGTCCGAAGCTTTCAGGCTGCTATTCAGTGGTAACGCTGAAATCTGGGAAATTATCGCCATTTCCTTCCAGGTGTCTTCACTCGCTATCCTGTTTGCGATACCGTTGGCTTTGATCATCGCGTTCATACTTGCCTACGGCGATTTTTTTGGACGCCGCTTTTTGATCGCGCTGTTTAGCACTTTTTTGTCGATACCGGCCGTGGTGATCGGCCTGACCCTGTTTATCGTGTTATCGCGGCAGGGGCCGATGGGGGATTTTCGCCTGCTATTCACCCAGACCGCGATGATGATGGGGCAGTTTTTGCTAAGCCTGCCGATTCTGGTCGCGATGGCGCACTCTTCGTTTCAGGCCGCCGACCGCCGGGCCTGGGAAACCGCGCGAACGCTTGGTGCGAATCGCCTCCATGCTTTTTTTACCGTACTATACGAAATTCGCTTTGGCTTGATGGCGGCGCTGCTTGCCGCCTACGGGCGCATCATTTCTGAAGTCGGTGCGTCGATGATGCTGGGTGGCAATATCGCGCACTACACGCGTAATATCCCGACTGCAATCGCACTCGAAACCAGCAAGGGTAACTTTGCGCAGGGCATCGCGCTCGGGGTAGTGTTGCTTTTCCTGGCATTCGTGCTGAACGCGTTGTTGCACCATGTACAGGGTAAAGGCAGTATAAGCCCATGATTGACGGTTTCGATTTCAACTACCTGGGTATAGCTAAACACTACGGCAAAAAAACGGTGCTGGATGAAGTATCGATTTCAGTCTGCGATGGCAATTGCCTGCTGATCACCGGGGAAAACGGGGCTGGGAAAACCACCCTGTTACGAATTATGGCGGGCATAGAAAAGCCGAACCGGTTTGCTATTTCCATCGACCAGGCTGAATCAAAATACTGGCGGGCGAGTCGTAGCCGATTGCTGAAGTCGATCATGTACCTGCACCAGCAACCCTATATGCTGGCCGGAACCCTGCGGCGCAACCTTGAGTACACCGCAAAACTCAATCCAGCCATCATCGATAAAGCAAAGTCGGTCGAACAGGTGTTGCACTGGGCCGGGCTTGATTCCGTGGCGATGCAACAGGCAGTGAGTTTATCGGGAGGACAGCAACAACGCGTGTCGCTCGCGCGCGCACACCTGAGAAATCCGCAAATATTGCTGCTCGACGAACCGACCGCCAACCTTGATTCCGACAGCCGCGGCAAAACGCTGCGCATGCTGGAGGAATTTCTGAATAGCGGTATGGCAGTCGTAATTGCGACCCACGACCCCGAGTTTTTTAGTCCCCTGCAGGGCCGAAAACTGGAGCTGGCCAGACAAAGGCTACAAACGGACGGCCTGGATTCGGGGAAGGTCGCTGATTTAAAAAAATACCAGCAGACTCACGCGAAATGAGTATTCAGCGTGACGATCTCACCGCGGTTATCCTGGCCGGCGGTCAGGGCAGGCGCATGGGGGGAATGGATAAGGGCCTGCTCGAATTCGATGGTCGATTGCTGATCGAAATATTGATCGATCGATTACGCAAGCAGGCGCCCAATATCGTCATCAATGCCAATCGTAACCAGTCCAGCTACGAATCTTACGGGTATCGGGTTATCGCCGACGAGCTTGATGATTTCCAGGGACCGCTCGCGGGATTTGCCAGCGCGATGGCTGTAGTCGAAACCGCTTATATTTTGACACTACCCTGCGATGGCCCGTTACTGGTCGATGACTTCGTCCGGCAATTTGTCGACACACAGAACAGGACCGGGGCGCCGATTTGCGTGGCGCACGATGGCGAGCGCCTGCAACCGGTCTACGCATTGATCGATACCAGTCTGCAGGACAGCCTCGCGCTATTCCTGCAAAGCGGCGAGCGCAAGATAGACCACTGGTACGCACAGCACGACTATGCTTTGGTCGATTTTTCGGATCGATGCGCGATGTTTGAAAATATCAACACGCCGGAAGATCGACAACGCCTGTCGCGGGCCACAGGATGATATCGCAGCTTCCCGTGATCGGTTTCAGCGCTTACAGCGGTACCGGCAAAACGACCCTGCTCACCGGGGTTATCCCTCAATTGAAAGCCCGAGGGTTGAAAGTCGCGGTGATCAAGCACGCGCATCATCACTTCGACCTGGATCGACCCGGTAAGGATAGTTACGAATTGCGCAAATCGGGCGCAGATCATACCGTGATCTGCACTGGTACACGGATGGCGGTGATCAGCGAGTTTGAACAGCCCGAAGACGAGCCGGAGCTGGAGGAGATTGTCGACTCGCTGAACCCGGCCAAAACCGATCTGGTGCTGGTCGAAGGATACAAGCACCTCGCATTTGCCAAGATCGAATTGCACCGAGAGGCGCTAGGCAAACCCTATCTTTTCCCGGACGACCCCACCATCATCGCCATCGCCTGCGATGCCCCCCCGTCACAGGCCACCACGATTCCGGTGCTGGATATCAATGATCCGGAGCGTATCGCGGCGTTTATATACGACCAGGTTTATCTTCAGGGTAACCCGGCGTAGGGTCGAATTTATTCGACCAGTCGCATTGCTGCTAAATCGTTGGCCGGTAGAGTCGATGACTGGCGCGGTGGCCACAGGTCTGGGGAGTGACAGT
>JBGMRM010000311.1:0-3424 GCA_048061415.1 Gammaproteobacteria bacterium
GTTTCGGTCGTCGGCAACATCGTGCCGGGCGACATGATGGCGCTGCTCAATGCGGGTGAGCATGCGGTGCTTTCCGACGTCGTTTATGGCGGCACACACCGGCTTTCAACCCGTGTTTTGACCCGCTTCGGGGTGGAGTACAGCTTTGTCGATACTTCGGACGCCAATAACGTGGCCGCTGCAATCAGGGACAATACCAAACTGATTTTTACCGAAACACCGGCCAATCCGACGCTAAAATTAACCGACATCGCCGCGGTTTCTGAAATCGCTCAGGCGCACGGGCTTCCACACGTGGTCGACAATACCTTCCTGACTCCCTACTACCAGCGGCCGCTGGAACTAGGCGCCGACATTTCCCTGCACAGCACGACCAAATTTATGGAAGGTCACAATGTCAGCGTCGGTGGGTCTATCACCGCGAAAAACCAGGAACACCTGGACGCTATCGTATTTGTGCGAAACTGCCTTGGTTCCAACATGTCGCCAATGGTCGCTTTTTATACCCTGCAGGGCTGCAAAACCATGAGTACGCGCCTCGAAGCACAATCGGCGAATGCGCTCGAGATCGCGCATTTTCTCGAAACCCACCCGATGGTGGAACGCGTGACCTACCCCGGCCTGGACTCGTTTCCACAAAAAGAACTGGCCGATAGCCAGGCCAGTGGCCACGGTTCGATGCTCTGGTTTGAGGTACAGGGTGGGGTGGAATCCGGCAAGAAGCTGATGGACAACCTGAAACTCTGGAGCCTGGCAGAAAACCTCGGATCGGTAGAATCGCTCGTGACCCACTCGGTGACCATGACCCACGCCGACATTCCCAGAGAAGAGCGCATGGCCGTCGGCATTAGCGATGGCCTGGTACGACTTTCAGCGGGGCTTGAATCGGCCGATGACCTGATCGCCGATCTGAGGCAGGCACTGGATGGATTGTAATCTGAAGCGAAATCTGATTTACCTGGCGTTCGATGACGGTATTGTTAATCCAGGCAATGTTCGCACAGGAATACTGAATCGAGTACGGGGTCACCCTGTTTACACCCGAAAACATCACTACCACCAGCCCTATATTCGACCAACACCCCTACGCCAGCCTGCTGTTTGTCAGTAATACCCAGGTGGTGGTAATTCCAGAAGATTTTGTGTCTTACCAGTCAACCTTAACGGTAGGCTTTATGGGGCTATCGTTATCCGGCGAACTTCAAAAATCGCTTCTACAATGCCTTTTTAGAGGGGCAGTTCAGGGACAGCGTGGTGACCTATGACAGAGACGACCTCAATTCATTCATCCGAGAGGTGTGGTTGGGCTATACCTATGAATTCGAACAAAACTGGCAGTTAAGCGGGTTCATAAGAGCCAGAAATCACGAGATTGATTTACCCACAGTGAACGACCCGGTCTGGGGCGGCTTCATCATCAGCCGGTCTTTTTAAGCGCCGGTAATAGCGCACACTGGATAGTTCTCTTTTTTCAATCCGATGCGACGATTGCGAGCCCGGCGCCACGTGGGTCGGATGCGGCATCGAGCTTTCCAGTTTCGCGATCGACGACGATGGTATTCATATTCCCGTAGCGATAGGACATTTGCTTCATTTCATGTCCCATACTTTTTAGTGCAGCAATCGTCGCTTCGTCAAAGGCATTGTCTTCGTAGGATATTTGGTCGGGGAAATACTGGTGATGAAAACGCGCCAACGACACGATGTCGCGAGCATTGCCGCCACGCAGGAATTCGAGCATCGCGAGCAATTGCATGGTGATGATACGGCTACCGCCCGGCGTACCAGTGATCAGGATTTTTTGCGGCGTGCGCACAAATGCCGGGGTCATGCTGGAGAGCATACGCTTGCCCGGCTGAATCGCATTCGCATCGCTGCCGAGTAACCCATAAACATTGGGCTCGCCCGGCTTGGCGGAGAAATCGTCCATTTCGTCGTTGAGCAAAACGCCCGTGCCATCGGCTATCAAGCCCGATCCAAACGGATAATTGATCGACAGGGTCGCGGCCACCCGGTTGCCCTCGGCATCGATGATCGAGAAATGGGTCGTGTCGGCGCCCTTGGCGTCTTCACCAATGGTGCCGAGATCGGCGCTCCGAGTCGCTTGCACGGAGGATACATCGGCGATCAACTGGCTGATATATTCGTCACTCATCAATCGCTCGACCGGGATGTCGACATAATCCTCATCGCCGAGGTACTGGGCACGATCACGATAGGCGCGGCGCATCGCCTCTACCAGCAAATGAATTTGCTGAACGGGTTTTGCCTGCTGGTAATCGAGCTTATCGAGCATTTTGAATATGCTCGCCAGCACCAGACCACCTGAGGATGGCAGCGTAGCGGTAACAAAATCTGCCGAACCGTATCGAAAGCGCACCGGCTCCCGTTCGACCACCTGGTATTGATTCAAGTCCTGCAATGACCAGACGCCGCCATTCGCCCGCACACTATCGACCAGCTTTTGCGCCACTTCACCCCGATAAAATCCATCGGCGCCCTGTTCGGCGAGCATGCGCAGCGTATTAGCGAGATCGGTCTGCTTCAACAGTGTACCCTGTTCAGGTACCCGATCGTCGCGTAGCAAAATTTTACGGCTCGACTCGAAACGCTGGATAACCGGTAACCTGAATTGAGCGAGGCGCCGATAGGTTTCACCCACCTCGAAACCCTCCTGTGCATATTTAATCGCGCTCGCCAGGGTCTGGCTCAACGGCAATCGACCATAGTTTTTTTGCAAATGCACGAGCGCGGCCGGGATGCCGGGGATTCCGGCGGAGGTCGGCCCATTCATCGGGAGGTCGCGATCTACCTCGCCATCAGCGCCGAGGTACATATCTTGAGACGCCTTTAACGGCGCTCGCTCGCGCGCATCGAGCATGACCTGCCGATTCGCCTGCTGCTGGTGTAACAGGTAAAAACCACCACCGCCCAGACCCGAGGAATAGGGCTCCACCACGGCCAGCGTGCTGGTAACCGCAATCGCCGCATCAAATGCATTCCCACCGTTCGCGAGGATTTCGATACCCGCCTGCGTGGCGAGTGGATGCGCCGACACGACCGCGTACTCGGCCGCATTCGAGTTTCCCGGCACCAGTATCAGCCAAAAAATTGCGCCCAGAATCTGAGACTTGATCAATGGTATTTTTTTCATTTTGCTACCGATTCCTCGCGCGTTAGCCGTTGATACTTGGCCAATAATTCTTCCCGTGTTTCTGGCCAGTTGGGATTCAATGGTATGCAGTCAACCGGGCATACCTCGACGCACTGCGAGGTTTCGAAGTGACCGACGCATTCGGTGCACAGGTCCGGGTTGATTTCGTAAATTTCTTCGCCGGGATAAATTGCATCGTTCGGGCATTCGGGTTCGCACACGTCACAATTGATACATTCATCCTTGATCATCAATGCCATGTTAATCGCT
>JBGMRM010000312.1:0-3421 GCA_048061415.1 Gammaproteobacteria bacterium
AGAAAGCCGTCGCGTTAATAGGATAAACCCATGAGCATATTAATCAATAAAGACACGAAGGTGATTTGCCAGGGTTTTACCGGCAAGCAGGGTAGTTTCCATTCGGAGCAGGCGATCGCTTATGGCACCCGGGTTGTCGGCGGCGTAACGCCTGGAAAAGGTGGGCAAAAACATCTTAATTTGCCGGTATTTAACACGGTTGCCGATGCAGCGCAGGCGACCGGAGCCGAAGCTACCATGATTTACGTGCCGGCGCCATTTTGCGCCGATGCTATTCTGGAAGCTGCCGAGGCTGGCATCAGGGTAATTGTCTGCATTACCGAACACATACCCGTACTCGATATGCTCAAGGTAAAGGCCGCGCTGGAAGGCTCAGACAGTTATTTGATCGGACCCAATTGTCCGGGAATTATCACCTCGGGCGCGTGCAAAATTGGAATAATGCCGGGTTCCATCCACAGGGCGGGATGTATAGGCGTTATTTCCCGCTCGGGTACCCTCACTTACGAAGCGGTGCACCAAACTACCCAGAATGGCCTCGGGCAGACCACCTGTATCGGCATTGGCGGGGACCCGATCCATGGCATGAGTTTCATCGACTGTCTCGAGCTATTTGAACAGGATCCCGATACCAGGGGCGTTGTCATGGTCGGCGAGATCGGAGGCAATGCGGAAGAGCAGGCAGCGGAATTTATCCGGGATAATGTCACCAAGCCGGTGGTTTCTTATATAGCAGGTGTAACCGCCCCACCGGGTAAACGCATGGGGCACGCAGGCGCGATCATCGCTGGTGGAAAAGGGACTGCAGCCGAAAAATTCGAAGCATTACAGGCTGCAGGGGTCTCCACGGTCAATTCGCCCTCACGACTTGGCTCGAAAATGATGGAATTGATCGGGAATAGCTGAATCTTTTGTCAAAATACGGAAATAACGAGCGCCTTCCTGCAATATGAGGCGGGATTACTTGCTGAACGATCAAAACCTGCCTATACTGCGCGGCGATTTTTTGATGTTCTGCACTGGAGAGCGACTCGATGACAGTAGAAATGCCCGAGGGTTACAAGCCAACCCCGAAAGAAGATTATATGTCACCCATGCATCTGGAGTATTTTCGCCAGAAATTATTGACGTGGCGTGCGGAGTTATTACAGGAATCAGAAAATACTATTTCCCATCTGAAGGAAGAAAACTGGCAGGAGCCCGACATCAACGATCGTGCGTCGCTGGAAACCGATGCCGCACTGGAGTTGCGCACACGCGACCGCTACCGCAAGCTGGTCAATAAAATCGACTCGGCGCTTTCACGCGTTGCTGACGGTAGCTACGGGTATTGCGATGACACCGGCGAGGAAATTGGCCTGTTTCGCCTCGAAGCCAGGCCGATTGCTACCTTAACGGTCGAAGCCCAGGAAAAGCACGAACGTCTGGAAAAGCAGCGTCGCGACGATTAGTCGGCCGAATGAATACGACCCTGTACGATCAATTCTGATCTTTTTTGTAAGGAACCCGTGCAGTAGGAACCACTTTCGAAGCCGCATCACAGTGTTGATGCTGATCGTCGAAAAAAATGTGGGGTGAAAACGATTCCAGAACCCTGTCTTTTGAGACACCCCCGAGAAAAAAAGTTTCGTCGATACGCACATTCCAGGTCCGTAGCGTTCTGATCACGCGCTCGTGCGCCGGGCTATTGCGCGCGGTTACCAGTGCAGTTCGAATCGGCGCAACGTCACTATCCCCACTGCTGTGCAAATCAAATTGCAGAAACGACAGGGTTTTTAATAGTTTGGCAAATGGACCTTCGGGCAGTGGCTTCCCGGCGTTGATTTTTTCGTGTTCGATGAACGCTTCCAGTCCCCGTTGCTGGTAAATCATTTCAGACTCTTCTGAAAATAACACCGCGTCGCCGTCAAAGGCGATTCTGATCTGTTCCAGCGGACTCTGAGGGTTGAGCGATGGGCCATCGTAAATCAATCCGGAAGCGATGTTAGATTGAACCGCCGCCTGGACGTCCTCTTCGGTGGCCGATAAAAAAAGATCGACGTCGAAAGCATTTAAATACTTTGCTACGGGTTCACCGCCGGTAAATGCCGCGCGCGTGATGTCGAGCTTATAGTGATCAATCGAGTTGGATATGCGTAAGCTGGTATCGGCTGAGTTGCGCGATATGATGACGACTTCGATATGGCGCGTATTTTCTTCGAGATTATTGATACGCAACATTGATTCGATTAACGCGAAGCCGGTCCCCGGCTGCAAAATATCGTTTTCGTGTTCCAGCTGGTATTGACAATAGGCTTCGAGTCCCTGGTTTTCAAATATTTCATTTTCCATGCCGAGGTCGAACAGTGCCCTGGAGGAAACACCGATAACCAGGTAATTGCTTAAATCGTAGGCCATGACCTGTTAGCGATCTAAAGTTGCTTCAGCATAATTTTCGAATTTCGCTGTTGATTGTAGGCCGCGCGTTTATGCTCCGGCAAGGACGCGACATCTGTTTCGCCAAATCCATTTTCGATAAACCAGTGTGAAGTATGGGTGGTTAATATGTACACACCCCGGGTAGCCTGCTTTTGCGCAAGGTGTTCAGCGACCTGTAAAAGTTGTTTACCCAGACCGGCACGCTGGTAATTCCGATGTACAGCCAGACAGGCGACTTCACTAATATCGTTCGCCTGATCGGGAATACAGGCTACGCAGGCGATGATCATCCCATCTTTTTCGATCACTCGAAAATAGTCGATTTCAAGTTCGAGCTGTTCTTTTGAACGTTGCACCAATGTACCGTCGCCTTCCAATGGTTCGATCAGGCTGAGTATACCGCCGATATCGTCAATAGTGGCTGCCCTGATACCTTCGTAGAATAGATTGGTAATCATGGTGCCGTATCCATCACGCGTGAAAAGCTCCAGCAACAGACCACCATCGACCTGTTGGTCGATAACATGAACTCGCTGGACACCCGATTGAATGCCTCGAATTGCCTGACCCAATAACCTTTTTAATTCTTCGGGGGTATCTGCCTGATGAATCAGGGCTTCGCATTCGGTGGTAGACAAGCTATCGGCCCGCTCACCGGAGGACTGGTCGAGAGGGATAAATATAAGCTTGTCCGCCCTAAGTGCAATGGCTACCTCGGTAGCCAGTTCTTCCGCAGGCAGGTTGAATATTTCTCCGGTCTTGGAATATCCGATATTGGATAGCAGTATGACGTGATTCTGCTCCAGCAACTCGTTGATAGCCTGGTGTTTAACGTCGCGGACTTTCCCTGAATGTTGCATATCGATACCATCGATAATACCGAGTGGCATACCGGTAACAAAATTCCCACTGACCAGCGAAATTTCCGAACCGGACATAGGTGTGTTGGGAAGCCCCATCGAAAGTTGTGACTCGAGATAAGTTTTAACTTCGTTGATAGCCT
>JBGMRM010000313.1:0-3412 GCA_048061415.1 Gammaproteobacteria bacterium
GCCGGGCCTCGGAATCGAGTTGAACGAAAAGGTGATCGAGGATCATCCATATATCAGCGGTGGCCGACTGCATCTGGAAATGTGTCAGAGCGCACTCGACTCGGCTAACGAAAAAATCATTAGCGATATCGAGTAGGGTTTTTCGCAGACCGATCATGTTACAGCGTCCCGAGCCACTCAATCTGTCTAACTGGCGTCAGTCGCCATACAGTCGCTGGTCCTTCCACCATGTGCGTGAAGTCATTCCGAGCGAAAGAATTGAGGCGGGCAATCAGATATTGTTCCCATTCGAAAGGTCGGACAGAGAACTGGAAGGAATAAATTTCGAGGGTCCTTCGAGCGAGACCTGGACGCTGGAGAAACTACTAAAAATATCAAATACTGATGCACTGCTGGTCGCCCACCAGGGTAAGTTGGTGCACGAATGGTATGTCGACGAAGACGTATCACAACACCCACACATCGCCTTTTCGGTGAGTAAATCGATTACCGCTACCACCGCGGGTGTATTGGTCGAACAGGGCCTGTTGAACCCTGACGCGATGGTCACCGAATACGTAGCAGAACTTCGTGGCTCGGCTTACGGTGACTGTACAGTGCAACAGGTACTCGATATGACGGTAAGCCTGGATTTCGACGAGATCTACACTGCGACTGGAGGAAAATTTGTCGACTACCGAATGTCGACCAGCTGGCATCCCAGCCCAGCTGAGATGATGAACTACGGGTTACATGAGTTTATCACCTCGTTAAAAAAAGGGTCAGGGTCGCACGGGCATGCTTTTGCCTATAAGTCGCCGAACTCAGATTTGCTGGGATGGATAATGGAGCGCGCGAGCAACGAGCGGCTCGCTAATCTGTATTCCAGATATCTGTGGCAACCGATGGGTGCGGAGGGCGACGCCTATGTCACGGTCGATCGCAAAGGCGCGGCGCGCAGTGCAGGCGGTTTCTGCGCCCTGCCGCGAGACCTGTTACGCTTCGGCGAGCTGATGCGCAACCAGGGGCGGACAGGCGAGCGGCAGGTGATACCGGCCGAGTGGATTCAGGAATGTATCGATGGTGGTGATCCTGAGGTCTGGGCACGGGGTGAATCAGCGAAGGAGTTTACCCGGGGCTCTTATCGCAATAAGTGGTACCAGACCGGCAATGAACATCGTGCGTTTCTCGCGATCGGTATCCATAGCCAATGGATTTATATCGATCCGGTGGCCGAAACCGTGATAGTGAAACTGTCCTCGCAGACCGACCCGTTAAGCCAGCAGCTCGATCCGATATACTTGCGGGCGTTCGATACCATTTGTCGAGCGATATGATCCAGTCGATGAATCAATTTTAATATATACCAACCCACTCACAGGAGAGCATTATGACCGTACTAAAACCTCGCCAGCCCGTACCAGAGTTAAAAGTGGAATCCTTGCAGGGGCCGTGGAGTCTGAGCGATCAAAACCCCGAAAACTTCACCATGGTGGTTTTTTACCGCGGCCTGCACTGCCCAATATGCACCAAATATATCGGGGAACTGGATAAGCTCGCCGGTGATTTTGCCGAGACCGGTGTCTCTATACTGGCCTTGAGTAGCGATAGTAAGGAGCGTGCACAGCAGGCCTACGAAGACTGGGGTTTGAGCAATATTAACCTGGGGTATGGCCTGAGTGTCGAACAGGCGCAGGCCTGGGGGCTGCATCGTTCCGCCGGCAGGGGGAAGACTTCGGTCGGCGTTGAGGAACCAGCCGAATTCTGCGAGCCAGGCCTGTTTTTGATACGCCCCGACAATACCCTTTATTGGGGTCAGATTAGTACAATGCCATTCGCCCGTCCGCATTTTCGCGAAATCCTGGGTGCACTGAGCTTTGTACTTGCCAATGATTACCCGGCCAGGGGAGAATTAATTTAACAGGAAAAATGATGGTAAAAATACTCGCATTCGCGGGCAGCGCGCGAAAAGATTCGTTGAATAAAAAGGTATTGAAAATAGCCGCCGCGGGCGCCGAAGCAGCCGGAGCCGATGTGACGCTGGTTGATCTGGCTGATTTCGAGATGCCGCTGTTCAATCAGGACCTGGAGAGCGAGCAGGGTATGCCGGACAGGGCCGGGGAGTTTAAAAGACTGATGATCGCACACGATGGTTTCCTGATTGCCTCACCGGAATACAACAGTGGGTTTAGCCCGTTATTGAAAAACACGATTGACTGGGCGTCGCGTTCGGAGAGCGACGACGAACCGCCTTTGCAAGCCTACTGCGGTAAGACCGCAGCCATACTGGCAACTTCACCCGGTGGCCTGGGTGGTATGCGTGGTCTGGTGATGCTGCGTATGCTACTGGGCAACCTCGGGGTTATCGTTTTACCCGATCAGCAGGCAGTACCCAATGGGTTTCAGGCATTTAAGGACGACGGTTCGATGAGCGACGATAAACTCGAAATACGCATCCGTACGCTGGGCGAAAATCTCGTCCAATTTACCGATAAGTTAAGTTAAAAAAGCTAATGGTGAGGCCGGGTTCTTATTAACCACTGCCAGTGCTTGGCGCAGCTGGATCATTTTTTTACAGGAGATGCACTAGTTACTGTCGAAAATATTGATGAATGGAGCATACTGCCGTATACAAAAATCGGGCTAGAGTGAAATTTATACTCGCCCAGTAAACTGCTAACACACTTATATAAGTTTAGTTACATGACGCTTAAAGCCATTTAGAGCGAGGAAAGGCATGCCACGAGATGCCGACGAAAAAGCCCTGTTCGAGCGCTTTTCGAAAAAATACGATTTAATCGGCGCGGATTTACTGAAGCAGATCGAGCGCTCGAATTGCGGGTGCGATTATGGATCGACCAGTTTTACCACGCTCAAGCAGGTCGAGGAACTCGGTGCGATGCTGGGGCTCGGGCCAAACAAGCGTCTGCTGGAAGTCGGAGCGGGCGCGGGCTGGCCCGGACTCTACCTGGCAAGAGAGTCGGGTTGCGATGTTACCCTGACCGATTTACCCCTGGAGGGCTTGCGCAAGGCAAAGGAGCGGGCAAAATTGGAGCGACTCTCCGGTGCATGCGCGGTGGCGGTGGCGAGCGGATCGGCTTTGCCATTCAGGGAAAGCTGGTTTGATGCGATATCTCATGCTGATGTGCTTTGTTGCCTGGTGGATAAATTATCGGTATTAAATGCCTGCCGGGATGTGGTTCGCGCGGATGGGCGTATGGTTTTTAGCGCTGTCCTGATATCGCCTGAGCTGTCGGAGGCCGACTGCCGGCAGGCAGTTGAAAATGGGCCGTCGTTTATGGCCGCAAAGGATAGCTACCCAAATATGCTCGAAGCGGCTGGCTGGGAGTTGGTGGATCACACCAACCTGTCGACAGAATTTCTCGAGACCCTGCGAGTGATGCTGGACAATGAACTCCATCACGCCGACGAT